>JAATGR010000254.1 GCA_015654575.1 Actinomycetales bacterium | reverse complement strand
GTGTATTTGTGGACTTGGGCGGCGTCGGCGATTTTTTCCTGCACGGTGCGGGGGGTTCCCGGGGTGGTGAAGACCTTGAACCGGGTTCCCGAGTTCCCGAACGCCCACGACGGCAACTCAATAACCTGCTCCCCCAACAGCGACAGCACTTCGGCGGAAATAGACATCGGACTCGCTTCTTTCTTCGTTTCTCATGCGGTGGGGGAGGGAGGCATCCCCTCGCGAAGGGTGCGCGGGACGAATCCGGGAAGGTCCGCCCGCGCACCGGTCCTTCGCGCGAGGGGCTGCGGCAATCAGGGCAGGCGTGCGTCCTGGGGGATCACGATGTTCTCCAAGGAGAGGATGTTCGGCGTGCCGAGAGACAGGGCTCCCCAGAGGACCTGTGCGTTGGCCTCGACGGCGACGGCGACCTTGAAAGCGCCGGCCAGGTTCTCTCCGACGGAGATCAGGCCGTGGTTGCCCCACACCAGCGCGTTGACGTCGTCGCCCATGAGGCTCGCGCTCAACTCGCCGAATTCGATGTTGGTGGAGAACTCGAACGGCATCACCCGCACGGCGCCCTTGGCATAGAGCACCATGTTGAGGAGCACGGGATCGATGATCCTGCCGACCGCACCGAACATGTTCGCGTAGGGGGACTCGGTGTGCACGATGGCGTTCACGTCCGGGCGGCGACGGTAGTGCGCCAGGTGCACATCCGTCTCGGTCGACGGAAACAGGTCGCCCTCGATGACGACGCCGTCGTACCCGACGACGACCATCTGGTCCGGGGTGAGGACGTCGTACCGGGTGCCGTTCGGCGTGATGACGATCGCCTCATGCTCCGGCAGTCGAACCGAGATATTGCCCTGGGTGTTGAAGTTCAGCCCTCTCAGGACCGACTCCCGACACCAGTACAGGATTTCTTCGCGAATTTCGCGCCGTGCCTTGCTCATGAGGTTCCTCGTCTATTGGGGATGACAACCGTTGATCGCGAGACATCCACCTATTGAATCGTTTCATACGGAGTCTAGTGGTCCCATCGCCGGCGTCAAGTAGGTCTTTAGTCCCGGTATTTCGACGGCGGTGACCGTACTCTGAAACGATTCATAATACGAGGCCACCTGTCCCACGAACGCTGCCGTTCGCAGGAGACCGGGACGAACGACGGAAAACGGGCGGCGCGGCCCGGCAGAAAGGCAACACAATGAGTAATCGGATGATCTGGAACCAGACGGCCCATTTCGGCGCGGGTGCGATCGGGGTCATTCCCGGCGAGCTGGTCTCCCGCGGCTTCACCAAGGCGTTTGTGGTCTCCGACGGGGTCCTCATCGACACGGGCGTCACCGCCAAGGTCACGACGCTGCTGGACGGGATCGGTTTTCCCTATGAGGTGTATTCGGACGTGAAGCCGAACCCGCCGATCGAGGCCGTGTTGCACGGTCTCGCGGCATTCGAGGCCTCCGGCGCCGACGTCCTCATCGCCATCGGCGGCGGATCCCCCCAGGACACCTGCAAGGCGATCGGCATCATCGCGGCGAATCCCGAATTCGCCGACGTTCGCAGCCTGGAGGGCGTCGCGGCGACCACGCATCCATCGATCCCGATCATCGCGGTTCCCACCACGGCGGGAACGGCATCCGAGACGACCATCAACTACGTGATCACCGATGTGGAGCGATCGCGCAAGTTCGTCTGCGTGGACCCGCACGCCATCCCGATCATGGCCGTCGTCGACTCGGAGATGATGTCATCGGCTCCCCGGTCGCTCAAGGTCGCGACCGGGCTGGATGCGCTCACCCACGCCATCGAGGGGTACACGACGAAGGGCGCATGGGAACTCTCCGATCTCTTCCACCTCAAGGCGATCACGACGATCGCCGAATCGCTGCTCAAGGCCGCGGACGGCGATCCGACCGCAGCCGACCGGATCGCCCTCGCCCAATACATCGCCGGCATGGGGTATTCCAACGTCGGACTCGGCCTGGTGCACGGCATGGCGCATCCGCTCGGGGCGTTCTACAACGCTCCGCACGGCGTGGCCAATGGGATCCTGCTGGCTCCCGTGATGGCCTTCAACGCCGACTACACGGGGGAGCGCTTCCGGGACATCGCGGTGGCATTCGCCGTCCCCGGCGCCGCGGAGATGACGCTCGGCGACGTGCGAACGGCGGCCGTCGACGTGGTCGCCGCGTTGACCCGGGATCTGGGCAACCCGACGACGCTCCGCGAGATCGGCGCGAAGGAGGAGGACCTCCCGGCGCTGGCACGGGCCGCCTTCGAGGACGTGTGCACCGGTGGCAACCCGCGCGAGGCGACCGTGGAGCAGATCCAGGACCTGTACGCATCCATCTATTGAGTCGCGAATCGTGAGGGGTCGGCCGGCTCGACCTCGCGCGGTCGAGCCGGTCACGTCCCCTCCTGCAGCCGCGTGAGAAACGAGAAGTGGCCGTCCAGCGCGCGCTGGCCCTCCGGCGTGAGCCGCGCCCAGGCCCTGGCGTGACCGCTGTCGCGGTGGACGCGCCTGAGGGTCACGTATCCGGCGTCGCCCAGGGTCTTCAGGTGCTTGCTCAGGGTCGCATCCGACACCTCGAGGACGTCGCGGAGGGTGGCGAAGTCGACCTCGCCGCCTCTGGAGAGCAGTGCGCAGATCTGGAGGCGCTGGGGTGCGTGGATGATCGGGTCGAAGAGGGGCTCC
>JAATGR010000030.1 GCA_015654575.1 Actinomycetales bacterium | reverse complement strand
CGGAACGTGTAAGGAAGCCATGGCAGATGACGAGTTCCTCGAGGTCATCGAGGATACAGTGCGAAGCGATCCGCAGAATCTGAGGCTTCGCGAGGACTTCATCACGCTGCTGCTGGATCACGATCCGGACCGCGCCGCCGAGGAGATCGCGGTGTTCGAAGCGGCGGGCGGTGATGCGGCGCGCACGCGCCTGCTCCACGCGCGGCTCGTGGCAGCGCGGCTGCGGCGGGGGCAGCAGCCCGCCCCCGTTCTGGCTCCGTCCGATGAGGACGATGCCGAGGATGATGACGACACCGTCGCCACGCCGACGCCGCACGTCTCGCCCGGGCTGTGGGATGTGGACCGGCCGCGGGTGACGCTGGCGGATGTGGCCGGGCTCGCCGACGTGAAGCAGCATCTGGAGCAGACCTTCCTCGCCCCGCTGCGCAATCCGGAGCTGGCGGCGGCGTTCGGGCAGACGGCGGGCGGATCGCTGCTGATGTACGGGCCGCCTGGCTGCGGGAAGACCTTCATCGCACGCGCGATCGCGGGCGACCTCGGGGCGGCGTTCATCCACGTCACCCTGGCGGATCTGGTCAGCAAGTACATCGGCGACAGCGAGAAGGCGATCCACAGCGTGTTCCGGCACGCCAGGGCAGCCGCGCCCTGCGTGATCTTCTTCGACGAGTTCGATGCGCTCGGCGCCCGCCGGAGCTCGGGCGGCGGCGGTTCGCAGGCGCTGCGGATGATCGTCACCCAGCTCCTGGAGGAGCTCGATGGCGTGGCCAGCGACAACGACGGGGTGTACTTCCTGACCGCGACGAACCGTCCATGGGACATCGATCCTGCCCTGCGGCGTCCCGGTCGCATCGACAAGACGGTGCTGGTACTGCCCCCGGACGCGGTCGCACGCACGGCGATCCTCACCCGGGAGCTGGATGGAAAGCCATCGGATGACGTCGATGCGACCGCCATCGCGAACGCGACCGAGGGGTTCTCCGGCGCCGACCTCTCGCACCTCGCGACGAGTGCGCTGCAGCAGGCCATGTCGGCGTCCATGTCGGCCGGGCACGTGGTATCCGTGACGACCGGGATGTTGCGGGAGACCGCCGCGACGATCGTCCCGTCGACGACCTCTTGGTTCGACCAGATCGCCCCCGTGCTGGAGTACGGCACGGACGACGGCACCTTCGAACAGCTGCGCGCCTACCGGGTCAGGCACGGTATGTCATGAGCGAGCAGAGCACCGGCGATGCCATCGACTCCGTCGAGAGGGACTATCGGACGGCTCGCGCGCTGATGGACATCCAGCTGACCAACAGGAAGGCGGCCCGGCTGCTCCGGCGAGTGCTCGCAGCAGATCCGGACAACACCGATGCACGCTACTGGCTCGGTGTGTTCCATGTCGCCACGGACGACCCGGTCCAAGCGCGCCGACTCATGCTCGAGGTCATAGGCAAGCACGATCACCTTTTCGCGAGCGCCGCCAGGGTGATGCGCGACATGGAGTTCGAGGAACACAACTACGATGCGGGCCTGGAATGGGCCACCGCGGCCATGAAGGCGGATCCCCACTGGTGGAACAGTCTCATGGGCCTCGGCCTGCTCACCGGGATGAGCGGCGGTCTGGAGGTGGGCTGGCAGATGATCGATGACGCCGTAGATCTGTGCGTGCGCACTAGCCCGGACATGCTCCCGCGAGCACTCAGATATCGCACCGTGTGCCTGCTGGACACTTTCGCTCCGCCCGACCGCGTCGGCACCGCCGCCGAGGAGGCGTTCCGAGCGAATCCGGCGGACGAGGTGATGGGCTCGGTGCTGAGCTGGGCGTACGCCACCCTTGGACGCTTCGCCGACGCCGAGGCGACCGCGCGGCGGGTGCTGCGCATCGACCCCACAGACGAGATCCCACAGATCACGCTGCGATTCCTGCAGGAGGTCCAGGACGCGATCGACAAGCATCCGACACTCACACTCGACGAATCGGGTGCCGCGTTGATGATGACGAAGTTCTGGAGCGAGCAGCGCGGCGCGGTGACAGGCACCGACCTCGCCTCGGCGCTGAACGCCCTGCGGAAGGTCATGCCGCGGGAGCTGGTACGCGCACTGCATGTCGGCCTGAGCAAGCGCAAGGCGGCGATGGCGGCCAGCGAGCCCACGATCGCGCGCTGGCGCGACGGACAGGACCGGGGCACGGCGGAGGCATGGGGGCCGGGGTTCCGCTTCCGGCTGATGTCCTCATCCGAGGTCACGGCGATGGACGACGCGATCGAGGCCGACCCTGCCGCGTATCCGCAGTGGGCGAATGAAGAGCGCCTCACCGACTACTACTGCCAGGTCATGACCGACGATGCGGGCGGGTACATCGTGGACACGCTCGACGGTGTCGTGCTCCGACGCGAAGGTGTCGCCGACGAGCGGGTCGCCGACAGCCTCGCCGACTGGTTCTGGGATCGCGTCGTCGCCTTCGGCGGGGACGACCCCCGCCCGCGGACCCGACCGACGAAGATGGAGAACGAGCGCTCATGATGACGATCGACGGCGCGGCCCAGCGAGACATCGACATGCTGTGGGAACTGGCGGAACTGCAGCCGGACAACCCGAAGATCGCCACGACCGCGCACAGCATCCTCTCCCGCGACCCCGCGAACACAGACGCGCGCATGGTGCTCGCGCGCTACCACGACGCACGTCACGAGAACGACGAGGCGCGCAGGCTCTGGGAGGAGGTGGTCGCGTCCGGGGACGAATACGCTCTGGATGCCGCGCGGAGCCGCACGGGCATCGCGTTGCGGCACGACGCGGCGCCCGATGCCCTGAAATGGGCCCAGTTCGTGCTCGATCGTACCCAGGCGGAATGGGGGGACTGGTTCGACCTCGGCGTGGCGCAGGTGCAGAGCGGTGAGTTCAACGCCGGGTACGCCCGGATCGATCGGGCGGTCGAGCTGTGCGCGCGCACCGACCCGGACGCCCTGTCGGAGGCGCTGAACCGGCGCGTGCTGACGCTGATGGAGACCTTCTCACCCGCGGAGGTGTTCGTCCCGGCCGTGGAGGCCCTCGCGCAGGTGCGGGAGATGGATGAGGCGGTGGCCTACCCCCTCGCCTGGGCGTACGCGCAGACCGGCCGGTTCGACGACGCGACCCAGCTGTGCCTGCGCATGCTGAGCGCCCATCCCGTCAGCGCCCCGATGCGGAGCGTGCTGGACATGGTCCGTGGCGTGGAAGCTAGTCTCGAACAGCATGGACATACCAAGGAGAGCCTGATCTGCTCCGGGGCACTCACGAAGATCTGGCGCGACCGACGCGAGAAGGTCATGGGCATCGGCACCGCCGCCGCGCTGCATGCTCTCGGCGACCTCCTGCCGGACGAGGCGACGGCCACCCTGCTCCCGCCTCAAGCCGCAGAAACCGTCGACGGCACGATGATCCCCGACATCGCGCTGTGGCACGCCGGACAGAGCGCGGGCGTCGATGGCGTGTGGGGCCTCCCCGGTGCCTATCGGCTCATGACGCTGGAGGAGATCGAGGCGATGAACGCCGCGGTGGAGGAGGACCCCGCCGCGCACCCCGGCTGGCAGATGGACACCCTGGAAGAGGACTACACCCAGGTGCTCACCGACGACGCCGGCAGCTGTCTGATCGAGAAAGCCGACGGAGCCATCGTGCTCAGGAAGAGTGGCGTGCCCGACATCCCGGTCGCCCGCAACCTCGCCGAGTGGCTCTGGGGCAGGGTCAAAGCGCTCGGCGGACGCAGCCCCCGCCGTCGCACACCATCGAACGAGACCGGGGCGGCGGGAAAACCGCCCCTGAAATGATGGGAAGACCGGGCTCGCGTACGGGCCGTGTGGAGGAGGATGTATCGATGTCGGATATCGCAACGGCGCTGTCGGGGAGTCTCGGCCAGGAGCGCGCTGAGCTCGTCGTCGAGCAGCTCGGTCGCTATGTGAATCTGCCCAATGCGGTCAGGGGTGCCTCGAAGCGGCCGAGCGATCCGGAGCTGGAACGCGCCGCGTTGGCGCTCTTCGAGGATCCGACGCTCGACGCGGCGGAGGGTCTGGATCTCGGATCCGGAGCGTTCGCGCTCTCGTCGCTGTCCTCATCGACCGTGCTGTGGGGGCTGCTCGCCCCGGCGGCACGTGCCGATGTGACGCTGCTCGATCGACTTTCCCTGGACCATATCGAGAGCGCGGCCCCGAAGGTCGCCGCGATCCGCCGGGCTGTCGCGAAGCACGCCAAGATGCTCGCCGCGCCGCCCGCGCCGGAGCCCACCCCCGACCCCGATCGCATCGAGCTGCCCGAGAAGCTCCCGCAGGTGAGACGGTGGCTCGCCGCGCACCCCGACCCCGACCCGAACCGCGGCTGTTCGCTGCGTTCCCCGGTCAGCGGCCCGCCGAGCGTCGGGTCGCGATCCGCGTGCTGGGCGAGCTGGCCTCGCCGGAGGCGCTTCGCGTTCTCGCCGGGTACGCCCGCGACGACTATCCGGGCACCGACCTCGACGAGCTGCACCGGGCGTGGGGGCGCTTCGACCGCCGCGAGTTCGCGAAGACCATGTTCGATGTCGCCGACAAGATCATGCTCCGGCTCGGCGACTGCGGAAGCGTCGAGGGCATCGGGGCGGCCACCGGGCTGAGGGGCCTGGATGTCACGTTCGACGCCGTCGCGGACCTCACCCCGCTCGCGGAGTGCACCGACCTGGAATGGCTGGAACTGCACGTCACCGAGGGCGTCGACGGGCACGGTCGCGAGCCCCTGCAGGAGCTTCCCGCCCTACGCGAGCTGAAGCTGATCGGCCGGACTCGCGACGTGGACCTCAGCCCGCTCGCGCAGACGCCCGTCCGCGGGCTGCACATCGAGCTCCGGGGGGCCGACGGCGCCTTCCTCACCCGCCTGACGCAACTGCGCGTACTCGAACTCTCCGGCGGACGCGACCCTGAGGACAACCCGTGGTCCCGCCCCGACGACGAACGTCAGCCCGCGCGCCCGGAGCTCGGCGACGTCGTGATCCGGCTCGTCACCTCCGGGGTGATGGTCAAAGTCCCCCGGTACGAGAAGCACTGGGTCGATCCGCTGGCGGCGGCGCTCCCGGACGGCATCGTGGCCGAGGAACGGCACCACCATCTCGTGCTGACCCGCGCGGAGTGATCCATGGGGTGAATTCGCCATCTCATTCGCCCGCCGTAGCTCCTGTTCTCCTGCTCCAGCCCCCGCACCCAACGCGCCTCCGCCGTGGTCACGCCGGCGACGTGACCGTTGTCGACATCGGCTTGCGCGACCCACATCCGCACAGACTCGGTGCCGCAACCGAGCTGCGTCGCGACGCGTCGCACGGTTCCCTGTGTGACGCCGAGCTCGGCGCTCAGCACCCTCGCCATCCGCACCGCGGCG
>JAATGR010000226.1 GCA_015654575.1 Actinomycetales bacterium | reverse complement strand
GCGCCCAGGTCGTTCGATCCGAATCATGGACGAATGCGCACGACCCGCGTCGAGCCCGCCGCCGGATTCCCGCCGGGGGACGCTTTGAATCGGCCTGGGTTTCGTTCCTATCGGGAGCCTTGTCCTGTCATCTCGCAGGACATCGGTGACAGTTCTGCATCAGGTCATCGGTGACGGTTCTCGGGGTCTTGGTGGTGACACTTCGGACGGTCGGATTGGTGTGTGACCCGTTCTGAGCCCGATGCCTCTCCGCGTGGATGATGTGTCCGTTGCGGGGCAGAGTTCCTTCGAAGCTCAGGCTCACGGCATGGGCGCTCTCGACGACGGCACTGTCGAAGGCTTGAACATGAAGGTGGGGTTCGGTGCTGTTTCCCGAGTTCCCGCAGCGACCGACGTCATCCCCGGCAACGATCCGCTGACCGGCACGGACCGTGATGCTGCCCTGCTGAAGATGACACAGGGCGACGATGGCGGATCCGCTGTCAATGAAGATGTGATTCCCGGCGAGTGCCTTCCAGCCCGCGGCGGCTCGACGCCGTTGGGTTAAGGCATACCCGAGGGGGGGGAACCGCGACGGGCGAGATGGTCGGCCTCGTGGTCGTGGATCGCTACGACGGTGCCGGCGACCGGTGCCAGGATCGCGCGCCCGAACCCGGAGAACGACTCCGCCGGTTCGGGGCGCACGAGTGATCCGAGGGTGAAGGGGGAGGAGCGCCCTGCGTCGTCGACGGGGACGAAGTCGATCGCATAGGAAGACGCGAAGAGCGTCGTGCCGTGGCTGGGGATGCGGTTCGCGGGACTGTTCTGGACGAGCCAGCGGCCCGTGAAGGGAAATACAAGGCGGATGCTGCGTGGCACGATCCCCTCCTCGGTGTGAGACACCATCATCCCAGTGGTGTCTCAAGAGCCGAGGTGACCGGAGAAACGGTGGATCCGCTCCTGGGCTCGCCGCTACAGGGTGATCTCGCTCAGGCGGGCCGCAACCTCCTGGGTTCTGGCCTCGGCGAGCCCCGCGATCTTGGCGAACTCGGGCCAGCGCCGCACCGCATCCTGCGCGTCGCGGATGAGGGCTCGATATCCGGGCACACCGAACGTCTCGCCGACGGTGTGCAGATCCTTCCGGGTGATCCCGTCAAAAAGGCCGTTGACGCTCATCAGGTGTTTCGCGGTCCACGGAGAGGCCGGGTTGTAGGCATAGGTGACGTCGTAGGCGGGGGCCAGCGACCAGGTGCCGTCCTCGGTCATCAGGAAGGAGTGGTTCTTCGTATGGTCGTCGTTGTTGCTGGACAGCACGTTGAACACCATCCGGCGGAACAGCTGTGCACGCTCGTCGAGGCCGAGCGCCGCAGCGGCCGTGAACAGGGATGCGTAGTCGTTCGTCTCGACGGCGTTGAAATCGAGCGCGGAGACGGCGCACAGGGATTGCAGGTGCAGCCGTTTTCCGTCCGTTCCCGGCCGGTCGAAGCGGCGGGTGAGGAAGTGCGCCCGGCCGCCCTCTTCGAGCAGCAGGCACTCGCTCATCCGGATGCCGGCGGCCGTGGCCATCAGGTGATAGGCGTACTCCGTCCGGCCGTAGTCGTGGCCCGATCCCAGTTGGCTGTCCTCGCCGACACCGTCGAACTTCAGCAGCCACTGCTCGAACCCGGCCGGCGCGGGGACGCCTCCGGCGCGCATTTGGCCGGTGTCGCGGTTCCAGGCGATCACGGCCTTCGCCCGGGCGCCGCCCGCCGACGTTCCCACCTGGATGAGTTCGTTGAGCGATTCGGTCGCGAGCGAGGTCTCGCTGAGATCGCCGCGCAGGGCCGCCCGCGCGGCGTCGACGAGGTGGTTCAACTCCACCGACGTGGGGGCGTTCTTCGGCGAGCCGTCCGGCTCGAACGTGAGCGCGCCCATGCCGCGGGATCCCACGTACGCCAAGCGGTCCAGTGCGGTCACCTGCTGCGGCTGCACGCCCTCGCGGGCCAACACGCTGTCGATGATCCCGTTCCCGAACCGGTCGGGCACGGAGTCGGCCAGCATCGGCGGAAGGCCCTGGTAGGTGTTCGGGTTCAGGCGAGGGAACGCGAGAATGCGACGACGGTCGGCCAGCGGCATCAGCACCGGTGCGAGCTCGACACCGGTCCGGCGCCAGGCCGGCGTGTACTCGAAGGCGTACGCGCGACCGTCTGGGGCGATGGCGCCGACGTGCTTCCCCCACGCGTACACGTTCAGCACTCGCACATGCTCGTACGTCACCGCGACCTCCGGGACGCGCGACGCGGTTCCGGTAGGCCGGCCGCTTCGCGGGCGACGGCCAACGGGCTGAGGGTCGGGGCGGGTTCGAGCGTGCCCAGCCAGTCGTCGCGCCCGAGCGCGCGAAGGACCCTGACCAGGGTCGTGAGCGTCGAGCCCCTACCGGACTCGAGGCTCGCCAGCGTGACGGGGCTGATGTTCGCGGCCGCCGCGAGCTCCTGCTGCGTCAGGTCTTGGAGCAGGCGGGCGCGGCGCACCTGGGCTCCGAACTCTTCTTCATTCATGGCATCAGATTCCTGTTGTTTATATGACTAATCTACCTCAAGCAACAGATATATGTTGATTAAATTTTGACGCTCTGCGGTGTCTTCGCTCGCTCTGGCAGGGGCTGGCCCGGGGGACCGAGCATATTAAGGTGCGGCGCCGAATTAGCATCTAGGATGATCCCTACCCGATCCGTCCCCGCGCAAGGAGTTCATCCCGTGCCACGGTCCCCGCGTAACCCGCCCCAGCAGCAGCGTTCGATCGCGACCCGTGAGGCGCTTTTGGTCGGTGCCGCAACGGTCTTCGCCCGGATGTCGTACGCGGAAGCGCGCCTGAAAGACATCTCCGAAGAGTCGGGAATCAGCGACGGCTCGTTGTACTTCCACTTCGGCACCAAGAGCGAGATCGCGGCAGCTGTGCTGAACGAGCAGCAGGTGCGCATGTCGGCCGTGCTCACTCAGGTCTTGACCGGCCCGGGGGACGGGCTGAGTAAACTGCGCGGCGTCATCGCCGGGCTCGCAGAGGTCATCTCGATCGACATCATCGTGCAGGGGGGCATCAAGCTGGCCATCCAGCCCGCCTCCGAACTGGCATCCATCGCGCACGACCCGTACCTCGAATGGGTGCGTATCGCGCGGACGCTGATCGTGCACGGCGTCGAGGACGGATCGATTCGCGCCGATCTCGACGTCGACACCACCGCGGAGTTCCTGAACGCCGTGTTCGTCGGTGAGCAGGTGCTGTCGGGTTTCGCGGACTCGTGGGCGTCGCTCCCGGAACGGGTCGCGCGCATCGAGCCCTTTCTTCTCGCCACGTTGACGGAAGCGCGTCGCGACACGTGAAGTCGGAGCCGGGCGTGGGGCTCGGCTCAACGAGTGGGGGTGCGAATGGCGAGAAGCGATAAAGAGACCCGTGCGGTGTGGGGGATGCCCGTCGGTTACGTGACGGACGACGCCCAGCTCCCCCTTTCGCCGGCGGCAGCGCACAAGCAGCACGACCGCAGCCTGTGGTTGAGGTCGGCCGAGGCGTCGAGGGGAGGGGGGATCACGGCGACGTTCGGGATGCCCGCCTGCGGCGGAAGGGTCCGATTCGCGCAGATCATGGAGATCCAGCGCCAGGCGGGGATCCTGCACGCACATCGTCAGCTCGGCGTGCCCACCGACGACGTGTTCATCCTCAACGACATCGAACTGCGGGTGCAATGGCCGTTGACGTCTGTTCCAGTCAGAACCGTCCGTGGCCGGATCCGCGTTCGATCCGCCGAGGCCTCGCCTGTCCGCTCACGGGTCCGCGGAGCGGAGCAGCGATTCTCGGTGGAGGCGAACGGCGGACTGCGTGCGGAGGGGACCTCGCGAGCATCCTTCGTGTCGAAGGCGGTGTTCCGGAGAATCAGGGATCAGCGGTCGACGGCCTCCCGCAGCATGGATTCCCGGCACCGTGGACTGGTGCGCCGTGAGGCTCTCGTGGTCGACCGTGCCGACCCGATCCTCTCCGACCACGACGTCGACCACGTGTCCGCGATGAGCGTCGTCTGCGCGATCGAACGGTCGCTGCGCGCGCACGGCGATGCGCTTCTCGCCTCGCTGTCGCTTCGGTTCCTCAGCTACTGCGAGGCCGACCCGGCACCTGAACTCGAACTGCGCTTCGCCGCTGGTCGTCGGTTCCAGGGCGTACTCGCCCAGGATGCGGCCGTCTACGCCGAGCTCGACGGTCGGCTTCTCGCCGCCCCGCAACGAATGGATGGCTGAACATGACGGAGCGGTATCTCGCCGTGGTGACGGGCGCGACCGGTGGAATCGGCAGCGCCATCTGCCGTAGGTTGTCCGCCGATGGCTACGCGGTCATCGCGCACTACCGGGACAATCACGACGCCGCGCACGCCTTGGCGGACTCGCTCGGTCCGCACTGCCACCTGGTCAGCGCCGACCTGTCGACGATGCCCGGGGTGTACCGGGTCCTCACCGCCGTCAACGACGTTCTCGAGCGGCATGACGGCTACGTTCTCCGTGCCCTGGTGAACAATGCGGCGAAGCTGCTCGGTCCCGCGTTCTTCGACGCGACCGCGGAACAGTTCGATCACTACTTCAGCATCAACACTCGCGCTCCGTTCTTCCTCGCCCAGGGGCTGACCCGGTGCATGCTGCCGGGTGGGAGCGTGGTCAACATCTCTTCGGCCAGCGCCGGCTTCTCCAGCCCCGGCGACATCGTCTACGCGATGAGCAAAGCCGCCGTCGAATCTCTCACCCGGAATATGGCCGAAGCCATCGCCCCGCTGGGACTGCGCGCCAATACCGTCATTCCTGGATTCACCAACAACGGACATCCTGCGTTCGACGACCCCGAGGTCCGTCGTTACATGTCGAGCTTCTCCGTGCTCGGCGACGTCGGAACCCCCGAGACCGTCGCCCATGCCGTCGCGTTCCTCGTCTCTGACGAGGCGAAACGCACCACCGGCGCAGCCATAGACGTCAGTGGCGGCAGTGTCCTTGGCGCGCGCGGTGAGCGAGCCGCCGGGGTCGGAAGCCTTCTCCGGCATGGCGAGTAGCCGGCTGGGCGACCGGCGGGAGCTGACGGGCGCGCGACGGTCCGTTCCGGCGACATCGTCCCGCAGACCAGCTGTGTCGCTTCCTCCGTGGACGGCGGTGTTCTGGACGCGGCTCTGGCTCGTCATCGTGGAGCTTTCCGCCGTCGGTATTGTCGTCGGCGGTCTCACCACCTTCACCCTGTTCTTCTTCCTCTCCAAGGACAAAGGAGAGGACGGGGCGGACGTCCTCATAGTGATGGTGATCTTCGGCGTCATCGCAGGAGTGGGGAACGCGCTGCTCGCCAGCGCCGGATTTGTCCTGTCCGCTCTCGTCTGGGGCCCTCGCACCGGTTGGCCGACGACTGTCCGCGTCGTGTGCGCGACGGTGGGCGCAGCGGTCGGAGCGGTCGTGCCCTGGATCATCATGGGCCTGCCTCCGATCCT
>JAATGR010000097.1 GCA_015654575.1 Actinomycetales bacterium | reverse complement strand
TCGTCAACAATGCCGGCGTCCAGCACCGTGAGGCGATGCTCGATGTGAGCCTCGCGGACTGGGATCGTGTCCTGCGCACGAACCTCACGAGCGCGTTCCTCGTCGGTCGCACCGTTGCCAGAGGGATGATCGAGCGCGGCTCCGGTGCCGTCGTCAACATCTGCTCCGTCCAGACCGAGCTGGCTCGGCCGACCATCGCGGCCTACACTGCGGCGAAAGGCGGTCTGCGCAACCTCACGCGAGCGATGACCGCGGAATGGGCGGGAAGGGGCGTGCGCGCGAATGGTGTCGCACCCGGATACATCCGCACGGAACTGACGCAGGCACTCGTCGACGATCCCGATTTCAGTGCGTGGGTGCTCGGGCGCACTCCCGTGGGTCGCTGGGGCGAGCCGGAGGATGTGGGAGGAGCGGTCGTGTGGCTGTCCTCGGATGCATCGCGCTACGTCAGTGGCCAGGTCGTCTTCGTCGATGGCGGAATGACGGCGGTCGTCTGATGGCCACCACTGCACCCCACGCGATCGTGATCCACCGCGCAGGCGATCTACGCGTTGACGAGATCGCCGAACCCGTTCCGGCTCCGGACGAGGCGGTCATCGACATCGTCTACGGCGGCATCTGCGGTTCGGATCTGCATTACTGGAAGCACGGGGCGGCGGGCGAGTCCGTGCTTCGTGCGCCGATGGTTTTGGGGCATGAGGTCGTGGGCGTCGTGCGCCGAGGAGCCGCCGATGGCAGCGGGCCCGCGGAGGGCTTGTACGTCGCGGTCCACCCCGCGACACCGCCGAAAGAATATGTGCGCCACCCCGTGGACAGGCCGAATCTCGGCGGTGGCGGGTACCTCGGCTCCGCGGCGCGTTTCCCCCACCGCGACGGTGCTTTCGCCCATCGTGTGGCTCTGGCGACCCGGATGCTGCGGGTGTTGCCGGAGAAGCTCGATTTGCAGGAAGCCGCCCTGATCGAGCCGGCCAGCGTCGCCTGGCACGCGGTTTCCCGCATCGGTGATGTGCGGGGGTCTTCCGCCCTCGTGGTCGGCTGCGGCCCGATCGGACTTCTCGCCGTTGCCGTGTTGAAGGCGAGAGGCGCGACGCGGATAACGGCGGTCGACCTCCACGAGCGGCCGCTGCGGGTCGCGCGTGAGCTCGGCGCCGATGTTGTGCTTCTGCAGCCGGAGGACGCCGATATCCAGGCGATCGAGGCGGACGTGGTAGTCGAGTCTTCCGGCAGCCATCCGGGACTCGACACCGCCATCCGCGGGGCGGCCCGGGGCGGCGCTGTCGCCATGGTGGGATTGCTTCCCAGCGGGCCGCAGCCGGTGCAGATCTCGCTCGCCATCGCTCGGGAGCTGGATCTTCTCGGCTCGTTCCGCTTCAACGACGAGATTGACGAGGTTATTCGTGCGCTTGCGGACGGGACTCTGCGGATCGCCCCGGTGATCAGCCATGTGAAGCCGTGGCACGCCGCCGAGGACGCATTCGCCCTCGCCGCCGACCCCTCGGTCTCGAGCAAGGTGCTCCTGGACTTCACGCAGCAGGACTGACCTGCGAGGGCTGGCGTTGATAGTCGCATCTAGAGATACCAGATGCGACTTTAAACGGGTAGAATCGCGGGTATGAGCGGCGAGACGAGCACCCGGTGGCCGATGCACCGTGTCGAGACCTTGCCCTGGCAGCAGCAGGTACGCGGCGGCACCAGGGAAGACCGGATGATGCGCAGCATCGATGCCACCGTCCCTCCCTTCATCGCCGAGCTCGACTACGCGCCCTTGCTCGAAGAGACGCTCGCCTCCGAGAACGCACTGCTCGCTGTCGCGCAGGCCGACACCGACGCTGAGGGCCACTCAGCCGCGCTCAGCCGCTTCCTGATCCGGTCTGAATCGGCGGCCTCGTCGAAGATCGAGCGCATCGATGCGACCGCCCGGGACTATGCGAAGGCGATCGCCGGGAACAGGGGCAACTCATCGGCCACCAGCATAGTTGCGACCTCGCACGCGCTCCACGCGCTGGTAACGACGGTCGGTGAAGCGGGCCGGTTCGAGCTCGAGTTCCTCGTCGGCGCGCACCGTGCGCT
>JAATGR010000227.1 GCA_015654575.1 Actinomycetales bacterium | reverse complement strand
TCAGGAGCCGTTATGCCCGACTCGTCCTTCACCGCCCCCCTGTCCGAGGTCGATCCCGAGATCGCCCAGGTGCTCGAACGCGAGCTGGAGCGTCAGCGCGGATATCTCGATATGATCGCCTCCGAGAACATCGTGCCGGTGTCGGTGCTGCAGTCCCAGGGTTCCGTGCTGACCAACAAGTACGCGGAGGGCTACCCGGGGCGTCGGTACTACGGCGGCTGCGAAGAGGTCGACATCGCCGAAGACCTCGCGATCGAGCGGGCGACCTCCCTGTTCGGCGCGCAGTTCGCGAACGTCCAGCCGCACTCCGGCGCCCAGGCCAACGCCGCGGTGCTGCATGCGCTGGCACGTCCGGGCGACACGCTGCTGGGGCTCTCGCTCGACCATGGCGGCCATCTGACGCACGGGATGAAGATCAACTTCTCCGGTCGGCTGTACAACATCGTCGCCTACGGCGTCGATCCGGAGACCAGCCTCATCGACATGGACGAGGTGGCGCGGCTGGCCCGCGAGAGCAAGCCGAAGGTCATCGTCGCCGGCTGGTCCGCCTATCCGCGTCAGCTCGACTTCGCCCGGTTCCGTGCCATCGCCGACGAGGTCGGCGCCTACCTCTGGGTCGACATGGCGCACTTCGCGGGCCTGGTCGCGGCGGGGCTGCATCCCTCACCGGTGCCGTACGCGCACGTCGTCTCGTCCACGGTGCACAAGACCATCGGCGGCCCGCGGTCGGGCTTCATCCTGACCGACGACCCCGACCTGGCGAAGAAGATCAACACGGCGGTGTTCCCCGGGCAGCAGGGCGGCCCGCTCATGCACGTGATCGCGGCCAAGGCCACGGCGTTCAAGCTCGCCGCAACGCCCGAGTTCCGCGACCGGCAGGAGCGCACGCTGCGGGGAGCGGCGATCCTCGCCGATCGCCTGTCGCAGCCCGATGTCGCCGCCGCCGGCATTTCGGTGCGCTCCGGCGGCACGGACGTGCACCTCGTGCTGGTCGACCTGCGTGATGCGGACATCGACGGGAAGCAGGCCGAAGACCTGCTGCACGGCATCCGGATCACGGTGAACCGCAACGCGGTGCCGAACGATCCGCGTCCGCCGATGACGACCTCCGGTCTGCGCATCGGCACGCCGGCGCTGGCGAGCCGCGGGTTCGGCGACGCCGAGTTCCGCGAGGTGGCCGACATCATCGCCGCCGCTCTCCTGCCCCAGGCGGATCTCGAGGCGCTGCGGGTGCGTGTGGCGGCGCTGACCGCCGCGTTCCCGCTGTATCCGGGGCTGCAGCAGTGATCCGACGGTCGGATCGGCCGTTGCGGGTTGCCGTCCCGATTCACTATCGACATAGTGATTAGTGACGGTATCCACCCTGCTCTTGGGCGAGAACGGATCCGACGATCGAGAACCGGGCGAAAGCCCACGGTCTCGGCGCCGGGCACCGGTCTCGCCGAGGACGGGGCGCGGGAACACGATGAAGTGAGGAGATCCAGATGACGGCGATTCGATTGGACGGCGTCGCGACGGCGGCGGCCATCAAGGCGGAGCTGACGGAGCGCGTGGCCGCGCTGAGCGCACGGGGAGTGACCCCGGGGATCGCGACGGTGCTGGTCGGAGCGGATCCGGCGTCGCAGCTGTACGTCGGGATGAAGCACAAGCAGTCCGTGGCGATCGGGATGAACTCGATCCAGCGGGAGCTCCCGGCGGATGCGACGCAGGCCGAGGTCGAGGCGCTGATCGACGAGCTCAACGCCGATCCCTCGTGTCACGGCTACATCGTGCAGCTGCCGTTGCCGAAACACCTGGACACGGATGCGATCCTCGAGCGGATCGACCCCGACAAGGACGCCGATGGCCTGCATCCGACGAACCTCGGCCGGCTGGTGCTGAACGTGAACACGCCGATCACCTCGCCGCTGCCGTGCACCCCGCGCGGCGTCATCGAGCTGCTGACCCGCAACGGGTACGACTTGGCGGGAAAGCACGTGGTGGTGGTGGGCCGGGGGGTCACGATTGGACGGTCGATCGGGCTGCTGTTGACCCGTCGAGACATCAACGCGACCGTGACGTTGACGCATACCGGCACGGTCGACATCCCGAAGTATCTGCGCGAGGCGGACGTGATCGTCGGCGCGGCCGGCGTCAAGCACCTGGTGCGCGCCGAGGACGTGAAGCCGGGCGCGGCAGTGCTGGACGTGGGCGTGACGCGCGAGACGGATCCGGAGACCGGCAAGTCAAAGGTCTACGGCGACGTCGCCCCGGACGTCGCAGAGGTCGCCGGATACCTGTCGCCGAACCCGGGCGGGGTCGGGCCGATGACGGTCGCCCTGCTGATGACCAACGTCGTCGAGGCCGCGGAGCGCGCTGCCGGGGTCTGAGGGATTCGGGCCCCCGCGCCGTCGGCGCGGGGGCCATCCTTCGCCTTTCTCCCGACGTGAGGCTGTTCAAAACTCAGGACATACGGCGCGCCGGTGCCCTCTGGGGTGCCCTGCTCGGCATGTCGCCCCGGATGTCCTGAGTTCTGGTCCGGACGCTGCGGTCGCAGGGCCGCGCGCTAGCGCGGCGGATCGGCGCGGCCGGCCCCGTTCTCCCCGAGGGGGAGCGCGAGGACGCAGACGACGATCGTCGCGAGCAAGATCCGGGTGATCGGCTCGGTGCCCCAGCCGACGCCGCCCCGATCCGGCTCGACGCCGAGCAGGACCGGGGCGGGTCGAGTAGACCACTTGCGTGCAGCACCCGGGGCTGCCTTCCTCTGCCCGCCACGGTAGGCGGCGTGGTTCGGGGGGACCGGTGAACGGAGCCCTCTGGGCCATGAGAGAGGTCACTGACTCGCCGAATGGACGGCGGCTGGCCTGCGTGCTGTGGGGATCTTCAGACTCGCCGCCACCTCTGTTGGTGCGCGGTCAGCAAGATGCGACATCGTGGACGGAATGTCGCCCGTCTCACTCCCGAACCTCGGAAAGCCGGTTCCGCTCGTCGCCGGACTGAGCGCACTCGGTCTCTTCGTCGTGGTTCTGGTCGCCGTGGTGGTGTCCGGCATCGAGGGACCCCTGGGCGTGGATCACGCTTGGTGGACCGTGATCGGCCAGGTCCGCACACCGGTCGGCACGGCGTTCGCCGTCGCGTTCGACACGGTCGGCGGTTCGCTCGTGTCCGGCATCGGGATCCCCGTGGTCGTGCTCATCGTGCTGCTTCTCACGGGCCGGCGATGGGATGCCGCGTACCTGGTGGCAGCCGTCGTGCTCTGCGCCGCGGCCGTGCAGGTCACGAAGGCGATCCTCGAAAGGCCGCGTCCCGGCGACATCCTCGTGAGCGCCGATCTCGGATCCTTCCCTTCCGGCCACAGCGCGAACGCCGCAGTGCTCGTGGTCGTGATCGTCTGTCTCAGCAACCGGATCTGGACCGCTGTGCCCGGAGCCGTTTACCTGGCGGCCATGATGCTCTCCCGCACCTATGTCAGCGCGCATTGGCTCACCGATGTCCTCGGCGGCGCGGCGCTCGGCGTCGCCGTGGGGCTGCTGCTGCGGCGGGGTCGCTTCGCCGGTGGGGCGCGGTCGCGTGAGCGGGCGGGGCTGCGTGGTCCGGGTGACGGTGCGACGGCGGAGCGACGACGTTCTGCCGGTGCCGCGCGCGAGACGGAGCGGGCGGGCGTCGATGCAGGGACGGAGCTGGATTATCGGGCCGGTCCCGCCGACGGCCGGCCCTGACAGCCTGATGATGACGTGATCCGTCGCCCGGTCCGTCGGCGAACGCTCGATGCCGGAGCGGCGGCGGGCGCCGAAACCGGGCCGCAACCTCGGTCTGCGAGCATCGAAGCATGCTGATCCTGCGCGGGGCGACCCGCATCCTCGTCGATGTCCGCACCGAGCGGGATGGTGATCTCGTCGTCGGTGATGACGGTCTGGTCGCGGCGGACGCGGGTCGCGTCGCTGCGGCGGGCCCGGAAGAGACTCTCGATGTCGCCGACTGCATCGTCACCCCCGGGCTGATCAATGCCCACCATCATCTGCTGCAGAGCGGATTCCGCACGCTCCCCGGCACGCGGGGCGTGGCGATGCGCGACTGGCTGCCCGCCATGGCGGGGTCATATGCCGCAGTGGGAATAAACGGGTCGCTGACCGGCGCGACGGCGGCCGTCGGGCTCGCGGAATCGTTGCTGTGCGGGGTCACGACCGTCGCCGATCACCAGCTGAACTGGCCGGCGGACGTCAGCGTGGAAGAAACGGTGGCCGTCGCGCAGGCCGTGGCGGACGCGGCGTCCTCGCTCGGTGCCCGGCTCGTGTTCGTCCGCGGCACCGCGCGCGACGACCCGGGATTCGCGGCGGAGAGCGCCGAGGCCATCGTCGGCGCACTGCTGCCCCGTGACCATAACGGGGGAGTGGACGTCGACGGCATGCGGCAGGTCGCCGTCGGCCCGGCCGGCGTGCACTCCGACACGGAACAGACGTACCGCAGGCTGGGAGAGGTCGCGACGCGGCACGGGCTGCGCCGCCGCACACAGGCGAACGAGCAGGTCGACACCGAGATCGCACTCGAACGGTACGGGCGCCGTCCGCTGGACCTGCTTGAGGAATGGGGATGGCTCGAACCGGGCGTCACCATCGCGCACCTGTGCGACGTGACCGGCGAGGAGATCGATCGGCTTGCCGCCGCCGGTGTCACGGCGACGCATGCTCCGGGCTGCGATGTGCCGATGGGCTGGGGGATCGCCCCCGTCTCCCGGCTGCTCGATGCCGGTGTGCCGGTCGGCCTCGGTACCTCGGGTGGCGGATCCAACGACGCCGGACATCTGCTGGCGGATGCCCGGCTGGCGATGCAGGTCTCCGGGCTCGTCGGTCCGCAGCTGCCCGCGCGCGCCGTGCTCGGCATGGCGACGGAGAACGGTGCCGTAGGACTCGGCCGGCCCGACCTCGGCCACCTGCGGCCCGGCGCCCGCGGCGACCTGTGCGTCTGGGACATCTCCGGCGTCGCGGACGCGGGCGTCGCGGATCCCGTCGCCGGCCTGCTGTGGGCGGCACCCGGCCGGCGTCCCCGCCATGTGGTGGTCGGCGGAAGGCTCGTTGTGCGCGACTACCGGCTCGTCGCGGCCGAGGAGTCTGAGCTGGTCGCCGCGCTGCGCGCGCGGCTGGCCGCCTGACCCGTTCATAACTCAGGCAGAACCGCGGCTTGGCGGCCGCGGGAGCCCGGCGGAGGCCGTTCTGCCTGAGTTATGCGCACCCGGAGGCGGAGGGGGAGGCGGAGACGGAGGCGGGGACGGATGCGGAGGCGGGGGCGGGGACGGGGCGGGGCGGAGACGGGCGGGTGGTGACGGCCCGTGGCCGGGCCCTGGCTACAGGTCCAGCACGAGCCGGGGGCATGCGGCGCGGGAGACGCAGATCATCATCACCGTGTCGCCCTCTCGCTCGAGCGGGGTCAGCACCGAGTCCCGGTGTTCCACCTCGCCCTCCAATACCGCGACCTCGCAGGTACCGCAGGTTCCGCGGCGGCAGCTCGACAGTGCGAGCGTGTCGGGCGACTGCTCCTCGATGGCTTCCAGAATCGACTGCTCCGGCGTCACCGTGACCACGTCTCCCGACATCGCCAGTTCGACCTCGAACGAGTCTGCCCAGACCGGGGCGCCGAACTCCTTGGCCTCGAACCGTTCGACGTGCAGCTGTGCTGCGGGCACGTTCTCCTCCAGCGCCTGGATCAGTCGCGCGGGCCCGCATGCGTACACCTCGTCCGAGGGGTCCAGCCCGGCCGCGAGAACGGACACGTCGAGCCGGGGCCCGTCGTCTGCGGCGTGCACGCGCACTCGCTCGCCGAACCGGTCGATCAGGTCGGTCACGAACGCCATGGTCCGGCGACTGCGCCCGGCGTAGTCCAGCGTCCAGTCGGCGCCCGCGGCGTCCGCCGCACGCGCCATGTCGAGAATCGGCGTGATTCCGATGCCGCCGGCGACGAGCCGGTAGCGGATGCCCGACGCCGGCTCGAACGCGAAGTGGTTGCGCGGCCCCCGCACCCGCAGGCGCTGCCCGACCTCGACGGCGTCGTGCACGCGGACGGATCCGCCGCGGCCGGCGTCCTCCCGCAGCACCGCGACCCGCCACGTCGACCGGGCGTCCGGGTCGCCGCACAGCGAGTATTGCCGCTCCATGCCGGTCGCGAGGATCAGGTCGATGTGCGAGCCCGGTGTCCACGACGGCAGGTCACGGCCATTGTGCGCGACCAGGTCCACTGCGACGACGTCCTCGGCGAGGTCGGTCCGGGCGGCGACCACCAGGTCGCGTTCGACGTCACTGAAGTAGCTCACAGTTCTCCTCGTCGGGCATTCGGCGATCGATCGCACTCACGGTAATGCCGCCGGCCCGCGAGGGCCCGATCGCGTCCGGGTTGTCTCAGGGACGTAACAGGGACGCAACGCGGATGCGCGGAGGCGGAAACAGCGAGGGCGTTCAATGAATCAAGTTGTTGGCCAGGCCAACAAGACTACGTCCTTCCCCCCGACCGAAAGCGAGCGCGATGAACATGGTCAACCCGGAGAGCCTTGTCCCGGGGAGCGAGGTGTCCCGCGTCATCGGCGCTACACGGCTGTACGAGCACGCGTCCGATCCTGTTGCGTGGGACGGTGTCCTCGCCGCGACCGAACAGACGGACGGCGAGGCCGTCGTCGTGGACGCCCACGGATGGATCGCGCTGCCGCCCCTGGCCGACCTCCATGCGCACCTCGACAAGGCCTACACCTGGGAGGCGGCGGGCCGGCCGGAAGGGTCGCTGGAGGACGCCGTCGCATGCTGGCGCGAGTTCGGCGCCTCTCTCACCGAGGATCGGATCGTCGTCGGTGCCCGTCGTCAGCTGCGCGCGGCGCTGGCGGCGGGGGTGCTCACCGTCCGCTCCCATGTGAACTTCCACGAGGGCGACGACCCGCTCCGGGGAGTGCGTGCACTGGTGGGGCTGCGCGAGGAGTTCCGCGGCCTCGTGGATCTGCAGGTCGTGGCGATGCCCAGCTACGAGCGCGACGACGGAGTGGTGCGGGAGGCCATCGCCCTCGGCGTCGACCTGCTCGGAGGAGCGCCCCACCTCTCGCCAGACCCGAGGGCCGACCTGCACCGCACGCTCCGGCTCGCCGAGGAGGCCGGCATCGGCGTGGACGTGCACGCGGACGAGACGCTCGACCCGGCCGCCGGTGATCTGCGCGAACTCGCCCGCGCCACCGCCCACTGGCCGGCCGACGTGATCCGCTCCGCCGGTCACTGCGTGAGCCTCGGGATGCTGGAGGCTCCCGAGTTGGTGCGGTTGCTCGACGAGGTCGCCGCTGCGGGTGTGAGCATCGTCACCAATCCGCTGACGAACCTCTACCTGCAGGGATGGTCGCACCCGGTCGCGACGCCGCGCGGGCTGCCCCCGCTCGCCGCGCTGATCGAGGCCGGGGTGACTCTCGCCGCCGGCGGTGACAACGTGCAGGACCCCTTCAACCCGCTCGGCAACGCGGACATGGTCGACGTCGTCTCCGCGCTCGTCCTCGCCGGCCACCTCGATCCCGCCCGCGCCTGGTCGATCGCCTCGTCCGGCGGGCGCCGGGTGTTCGCCGGCGAAGCCGCGGACGGCGTCGGCGAAGCCGACGATCTGCTGCTCGTACGCGCCGGTACGGTCGCGGAGGCCATCGCGGAACGGGCGCCCGACCGCATCGTCATCCGCTCGGGGCGCGTGGTCGCGATCCGGCGCACCGAGGTCAGCACCGTTCCCGTCGCCTCGCCGGCTGTCGCGCTGTGATCGTCCCTTCCCCCACCCCCGCCCCCGCTCCGCGACCCCCCGAGGAGAGCACCCGATGAGCACCGTGCAGACAGCCCCGGTCGACGCCACCGCGCCGATCGGCCACACCCTCCGGTTCGATGCGGTCACCAAACGGTTCGACACCGGCACTGTCGCCTTGACCGACGTCTCGCTCGACGTCTCCCCGGGCGAGTTCGTCTCTGTCGTCGGCCCGTCCGGGTGCGGGAAGTCGACCCTGCTGCGGCTCGCGTCCGGACTCGAGTCGATCACCGTCGGCGAGGTCGACAACCGCGCCGACGTCACGAGCTTCGTGTTCCAGGAGCCGACCCTGCTGGAATGGCGTTCGGCGCAGAAGAACGTCGAACTCGTGGGCGAGCTGGCGCATGTGCCCGCGGCGGAGAGGCGTGCGCGTGCCGCCGAAGCGCTTTCGCTGGTCGGACTCGACGGCTTCGAGAAGCAGCATCCGCGCGCGCTCTCCGGCGGCATGCGGATGCGGGTGTCGATCGCGCGTGCGCTGGTCGCCGAACCCCAGCTGGCCCTGTTCGACGAGCCGTTCGGCGCGCTGGACGAGATCACCCGGCTTCGGATGCAGACCGAGTTGCAACGACTGTTCCAGCTGAAGGGCTTCGCCGCGATGTTCATCACCCACTCCATCTCCGAGGCCGTCTACCTGTCCAGCCGGGTCGTCGTGATGAGCGGGCGCCCGGGCCGGATCGCCCTGGACATCCCGCTGCCGTGGTCCTATCCGCGTCCGCCCGAGCTGCGCTACGAACCCGAGTTCGGTGCGATCGCGGGCCAGGTCTCGGCCGCGCTGGGAGAGCACTCGTGACCGTCGTCGAGCCCGGTGTCGCCGCCGACCCGAGCGTGTCGCTGCCACCCGAGCCCACGCCGCACCGCCGCAGCGGCGAACGACCCCGCGGCTATCGCTCCCGGGTGGCGTGGTCGCGCATCTGGCCGGTGCTGGCGGCGCTCGGGGGGATCATCGCGGCGTGGTACGCGGTCAGCTATCTGGTGTTGCCGGCGGGCAGGCAGTTCCTCCTGCCGCCGCCGCAGGAGGTGTATCCGTCCGCGCTGTCCAACGCGAACCTGATCGGGCCGATGCTCGCCGCGCTCGGGCTCACGGCGCAGGTCGCGCTTCTCGGCATCCTCTTCGCGATCGTCATCGGAGTCGGCTGGGCCACGGTGATGTCGCTGACGCCCTGGGCGGAGCGCATCCTCTACCCCTACGCGGTCATCCTGCAGACGATCCCTATCCTCGCGCTGGTTCCGCTGATCGGGATCTGGTTCTCCTACGGCATCCCCTCGCGCGTGATCGTCTGCGTGATCATCTCGGTGTTCCCGATGATCTCCAACACGCTGTTCGGGCTGCAGTCCGCGAGCGCGCAGGCGCACGAGCTCTTCACGCTGAACAAGGCGTCCCGGCTGCAGCGTCTCGCGAAGCTGCAGTTCCCCGCCGCGGTGCCGTCGATCTTCACGGGCCTGCGCAACGTCGCCGGCCTCGCTGTGATCGGCGCCATCGTCGGTGACTTCTACTTCCAGCAGGGTCCCGTGGGCATCGGCGGGCTCCTGCGCACCTACACCACGCGGCTCCAGATGGACGCGCTGCTGACAGCGGTGACGCTCACCGCGGTCTTCGGCGTGATCGTGTTCACCTTCTTCGCGGTGCTCGACCGCGCGATCGTCGGCCGGTGGTACGGACGCGCCGCACAGTGACCTGCACCACCCACCCACACACCCACAACAGGAGCACCGAATGAAACGCACCCGCACAGCGATCGTCCTCGCCTCCGCAGCGACTGCGCTGCTGGCACTCACCTCCTGCAGCTCCGGCGCAGCGGACACCACAGCCACGGTGGACTCCGGGGTGACCGCGGCGGAGGCAGGCAGCGCGCTGGACCTCTCCGACGTCTGCCCCGCCACCGTCGTCCTGCAGCAGGACTGGGAGCCGGAGGCCGAACACGGCGCCATGTACGCGCTGGTGGGCCCCGACTACACCATCGACGAGGAGGGCAACACCGTCACCGGATCCCTCATCGCGCAGGGCGTGGACACCGGCGTGGACGTGGAGGTCCGCCCCGGCGGACCGACCTACTCCTACCAGCCGGTGCAGACCCTCATGTACCTCGACGACTCGATCACCCTCGGCGCGGTCACCACCGACCAGGCGATCTCGTCCTACGCGACCCAGCCGACCATCGCGGTCACCTCGCAGCTCACCTACAGCCCGCAGATGCTCATGTGGGATCCGGCGACCTACCCGGACGCGACGACGATCTCCGACGTCATCTCGCAGGGGGCGACCGTTCTCACCTCGGGCGACATCATCCCGGCCCTCCTGGAGGAGACCGCCGGGCTCGACGCCTCGAAGTCGGACACGTCCTACGACAGCACGTCGGCCCGCTTCGTCGCCGACCCGTCGCTGCTGCAGCAGGGCTTCGCCACCGCAGAGCCCTACATCTACGAGAACGAGATCTCGGAGTGGGACAAGCCGGTCGACTACCAACTGCTCTCCGACCTCGGCTACAACGTCTACCCCGAGCCGCTCGCCGTGCGCGCCGACAAGCTCGAGGAGCTGACGCCGTGCTTGGAGAAGCTGGTGCCGATCATGCAGCAGTCGCAGATCGACTACCTGGAGGACCCGGCCGCGACGAACGAGCTGATCGTGAAGCTCGTCGACGCCTATGACACCGGATGGGTCTACTCGGAGGGCGTCGCCGACTACTCGGCCGCGACCCAGGTCTCCGACGGGCTCGCCGTGGACGACCCCGCGTCGGGCGTGTTCGGCCAGTTCGACCCGGACCGCATGCAGGACATCGTCGACACCTTCCTGCCGCTGCTGGAGGCGCAGGGAACCCTGCCGGAGGGGACGGAGATCTCCCCGGAGGACCTGTACACCAACCAGTTCATCGACACCAGCATCTCGATCGGCTGAGTCGCACCGATGAATCACGTCCTCCTCGCGCCGCCGTGCCCGTCCTCCGTTCCGGACGGCGGCGCGGGGAGGAGCGTGCGACGACGGATGCGGCCGGCGTGCCGCATCCGGTCACAGCAGCGCGTCGACCTCGTCGGCCAGCAGATCCAGCATGCGGCAGGTCTGCCGCATGTGCTCGGCGTCCGTCGCCAGCGCCGCCAGGGTGGCCGCAGCTGCGCCGGCATCCCTCGCGCTGGTCGCATTCACACGCACGTTCGAACGGCACGACCGCAGGGATGCGCCCAGCATCCGGGCGGCGACGGCGACATCGGGCAGCAGGCGCGGATCGCCGTGCCGCGCCAACCACTCCAGCGCCTCGACGAGCGGGTCGGAGAGCCGGGCGACCTCCACTCCGGATGCCGCGGCGGCCACCGTCACCGTGCGCAGCGCCTCCGGGCGCCGCGGGTCGTCGCCGGCGAGCCGGAAGGTCGCGACGAGTTCCGCCGACAGGAGGGCATCGGCATCCGCCGCCTCCAGCGCAGCGATCCGCGCGGTCTCCGCCTCCGACCGGATGCGCTCACGGGCGTCGGGGTCCGCGGCGTAGCCCGCGGTCATCTGCACCAGGGCGGCGCCGGTCGCCAGCACGACGGCGGCGGCGGCGCCACCACCGGGGGAGGGCACGGGCTCGGCCAGCCCTGCCAGCCATGCACCCAGGGGCGTCTGCGCGGAGGGCTCAGAGGAGGCGGTCACGGCGCGATTCTACGGCGCGGCGACGGCGTGTCCGCGCCGCACGAGGGAGCCGCCTCATGACCGCCGTCGCAGGAGACGCCCTGCACCACCAGGACGGGCTGCGTGACCTGGCAGCCGAGTTCGGCGGCCTCACGCCCGGCGCTGCCTCGGTGCGCGAGGCCCTCGCCGCCGCATCCGGCCGACTCGACGTGAGGGTGCTGGACGGCCGGTCGCTGCCGCTGCGGGCGCCGTCCCATCGCGCGGCTGCCGCTGCGGGCTCCGGGGAGGCCGTGGTCGTCGAACTCAGCGGCGGCGACCGCAACCGCGTCGCCATCGAAGGCGAGCTCGCGGCCCTCGCCGACGCGGGCGCTGCCGGCGTCGTGATCGCCGCGCCCGCTGCGGGGCCGGTACCCGCGGTCGACGATCTCGACCCGGAGCGGATCGCCGCCCTCGTCGACCGTGCCGGGCTCCTCGCCCTCCGGCGCGATGCCGGTGGTGCGCTGCGACTGTTCCGCGACGGCGCCGGCGACCCCGCGACCCCGACCATCGTGGCATCGCGCGGCAAGGCGCCGCACGGACCGGTCCCCGGCACCGCGGAGCGTGCTCCCGCCTGTCCGAAAGCGATGAGCTACGGGCCCTGCGGCGGGGTCGAGGCGGATGGCTCGTGCGAGATCCACCCGGAGCCGTGCGCATTCCTCGGCGCGACCCTGCCGATCCGGTGGCAGAGCGTTCCTCGCGAGGAAGCGGCTCCGGCCGGCAGCGCGACGGAACCGACACCGGCCGGCCGCGAGATCCTCGCGATCATGGCCCGCCGGCCGCTCGTGATCACCGGATTCCCGGTGCGGGCGATGCGCGCGGAGGACGTCGGCCCGGTCGCTGACGCGCTGCGTGGAAGCGTCGACGCGGTGCTCTCCGGGGATGCCGGGCGCTCCCGGGTGCAGTTCCCGCCGGCCTACCGCGCGCTGCTCATGGCCCGTGCCGGGATGCGGGTGTGGATGGGATTCAACGCGCGCGATCACACCCGCACGGCGTTGGATGAGGAGCTCGCCTCGCTGCGCGAGATCGGCGTCGCCGGCGTGCACTGCGTGACCGGCGACCACACGCAGACCGGCGACCGACCCGACGCGCGACCGGTGTTCGACCTCGAATCCACCACGATGCTGCCGCGAGCGCGGGCGTGGGGACTCCTCACCTCCTTCGCGGAGTCGCCCGCAGCCCCCCCGATGCAGGCGCGCGGCGGACGGGTGCGCGAGAAGCAGAACGCCGGTGGACGGCTCTGCCTCACGCAGTACTGCGGCGACGCGCCCGACGTCTCCGACTTCGTCTCCCTCTGCCGCGAGGCCGGGGCGAGCGTGCCGGTGCTGCCCGGCATCCCGCTCGTCGTCGACCGTTCCGGAGCGGAGCTGCTGGCGTCCTTCCATGCGGCGAAACTGCCCACCGGCTACGTCGACCGGCTGTTCGCCGCGCGGGATGTGCGGGCCGAGGGCATCCGGCTGGCGATCGAATACGGTCGCGAGCTGTTGCAGGTCGACGGCGTCGGCGGGGTCGTCGTCGCCGGCGGTGTCGCACCGGGCGGCGAACTCGACTATGCGCGGGCGCTCGCCACGGTGGCGGCGGAGCTCGGAGGCGGGTCGTGACCGGTTCAGGGGTGGGGCGAGTGCGCCTCTTTGACAGCGAGCACCCGGCACGTCTCACCCGGCTTGGTGAGCCAGCGATGCCGCACACCGCCCTGGTAGTGCACCGAATCGCCGGGCCCGAGGACGAACTGCTCGTCGTCGATCGCCACGATCAGCGAACCCTCGAGCACGAAGACGAACTCCTCCTCGGCGTGCTCCCACCACGTCTGGTCGTTGAAGCTGCCCTCGAAGATCATCGGCACGAAGGGCGGCGAGCCGTGCGCGAGCACGGTCACCGGGCCGCCGCCGGCATCCAGCGGAGAGCCCGCACCGTTGCGGGAGACCTGGAAGCCGCCGGTGCGTCGAGGGGGAACCTCGACGTCGTGGGTGAGCAGATCCTGCTGGGTCGTGCCGAGCGCACGGGCGATGCGGAACAACGACGCCATGCTGAGACGTTCGAGCCCGCGCTCGACCTGGCTGAGGAACGAGTGCGACAGCTCCGCATCCGACGCTGCCTGGGTGAGGGTGAGCCCGCGCGCCTTGCGCAGCGCACGGATTCGCGCGCCGAGAACGAGCGCCGATTCGTCGGGATCGGCGGGAGCGTGTGTTGTCAGCGACGGCGCCTGAGACGTATCCGCCATGCGTGCAGATTACCTGCATCGTGGCACGATCGTGGTGTGCGTGGCACATCACACACGGCGAGTGACTCATCACCCGGCTTGCCGTGCGACGTCTTCGGGAGATGTCAAAAATGGAGGAATCATGCCCGTACCTGGTGAAAATATCGAAGCACTCGAGGCGGATCTGCGCCTGTTGCTCGGCCCCCGCGGCGTTTCGAGCGATATGCGGCAACGCGAGAAAGCGTCGGTCGACGGCGCGCGGATGTCGCCGATCATCGCCGAGCTGCTGCCCCTCGGCATCGCCGACCTCGTGGCGTTCCCGACCACCGCAGAGGAGATCGCGGCGACCGTCGGCCTGGCGGCGACGCACGGCGTCCCGATCACCCCGCGCGGCAAGGGCACGGGCAACTACGGCCAGGCGATCCCGATGTCCGGAGGGCTCGTCGTCGACACCTCCCGCGCGCGCACGATCGTCGAGGTCGGCGACGGATTCATCACCGCGGACGCCGGGGCGCCGATGAACACCCTGGAGCAGGCCGCGCGTGCCGCGGACCAGCAGCTGTGGATGTACCCCTCGACGGTCCATTCGACGCTCGGCGGGTTCCTCGCCGGTGGTTCCGGCGGCACGGGGACGATCGCGCACGGCAGCAACGACATGGGATTCGTCGCCGCCCTGGACGTGGTCACCCCGGCATCCGGGGGCCAGCTCGTGCACCTGGAGGGCGAGGAGGCGC
>JAATGR010000011.1 GCA_015654575.1 Actinomycetales bacterium | reverse complement strand
GTCGTCCGGAGCTGATGGGTATCACGAAGGCGTCGCTTGCGACCGAGTCGTGGCTGTCCGCCGCGTCGTTCCAGGAGACGACGCGCGTGCTGACGCAGGCCGCGATGGAGGGCAAGAGCGATCCGCTCATGGGCCTCAAGGAGAACGTGATCATCGGAAAGCTGATCCCCGCCGGCACCGGCCTTGCGAAGTATCGCAATGTCGCGGTGGAGGCCACCGAGGAGGCCAAGAGTGAGCGGTACCCCAACCGCATCTTCGCCTCCGACGGAGCGTACAGCGATGCCGACCTGAGCTATGTCGATTTCGACAGCTTCTCGACGGACGACTTCACGCCCGGCACCTACAACTGAGCGGGATGCGGCCCGTGCCGCATCCCCTCGCCGAAGGGTCCCGTCCGCTCGCGCGGTCGGGACCCTTCGGCGTCCCATTCGCTCGCGCTCGCTACGCCCCCTTTCTCCCCGCTGAGTGTCCTGCACACTCAGCGGTTGGGAGGCGGGGCAGAGCCAGCGTAGAGGCAGCGCACAGGGGCAGCGCGTAACGTCGCCCGCATGCGGTTGGCGGTGCACGAGTCCGGTTCGGGGGAACGGTGCGCCGTTCTCGTACACGGGATCATGTCGGATTCGCGTGCCTGGCATCGGGTGCGCGCCGATCTGGAGGCGCAGGGCTACCGCGTCATCGCCGTCGACCTCGCCGGTCATGGTCGCAGTCCGCGTGCCCGCCGATATTCGCCGGGATCCTGGGCTGACGACGTGGTCGACACCGTCGCGCCGATCCTGCCGGACCCACCCGACGTGATCGTCGGCCACTCGCTCGGTGCCCTGGTCGCGAGTCTCGTCGCCGATCGCCTCGGCGCCCGGGCCACGATCTACGTCGATCCGGCGTTCGCCTTCCCGCGCGGCATCCGCGGTCTCGCCTACAAGCTCGCCTTCGTGATGGCTCCCAAACCCGGGCAGCGGATGCTGGCGCGGATGAATCCGAAATGGGCCGCCGAGGATGTCGCATTGGAGACGGCATCCGTCCGCTCCTGGGACAGACGCACACTCTTAGGCCTCGCCGACACGCGTCTGCTCGAGCCGCCGCGTGTGCTGCACGCTCCGAGCCTGGTGATCCTGGCGGAGAAGAGTCTGCTCATCACGCAACGGGTCGCTGCTCGCATGCGGGGACAGGGCATGACGGTGACGATTCTTCCCGGATCCGGTCATACCGTGTTCCGCGATGACCACGCCGGTTTCATGCGGCTGGTGACCGGTTGGCTGGCGCAGGCGGTCCCCTCCCGATCCTGAGCGTCGCGTGGTGCCCTTCTGCCGGGTCCTTTTCCTCGGACGGTGGCGGGCGTCTGAGCGTCCACGACACGCGGAGCGCGGCGGCGGTGCGTCCGCGCGTCGTGGACACTCAGCGAAAGTATGGGCGGGGGGAGTGGGCGGAGACGGTGCGTGCGCGGACGGAGCGAGGGAAGATGGAGGCATGGCTATGATCCCGACGGTCGCGCTCAACGACGGCACGCAGTTCCCGCAGCTCGGCTTCGGCACCTACGGACTCAATGATGCGGCAGGGGCCGAAGCGATCCTCGCTGCGATCGACAGCGGTTATCGCCTGCTCGACACCGCTGTGAACTACGGCAACGAGGAGGCCGTGGGCGAGGCGGTGCGTCGCAGCGAGATCGGCCGTGACGATCTGCTCGTGGCGACGAAGATTCCCGGACGCGATCACGGCTACGAGGAGACGATCGCCAGCTCCCGGGGATCGCTCGCGCGGCTCGGGCTCGACCGCATCGACCTGTACCTCATCCACTGGCCCAACCCGAGAATCGACAAGTACGTCGACACCTGGCGCGCCATGATCGCGCTGCAGGAGGAGGGGACGGTCTCCTCGATCGGCGTCTCGAACTTCACCGAGGGGATGCTGACGCGCCTCATCGACGAGACCGGTGTCGTCCCTGCGGTCAACCAGGTCGAGCTGCATCCGTACCTCCCGCAGAGCGCGTTGCGCGCGTTCGACGGACGCAACGGCATCCGTACCGAGAGCTGGAGTCCGCTGGCGCGCCGCAGCGAACTGCTCGAGGAGCAGACCATCACCGACCTCGCCTCGCGCCACCAGGTCTCGCCCACGCAGATCGTGCTGCGCTGGCACGTGCAGCTGGGAACGACGCCGATTCCGAAATCGGCCGATCCGGTGCGGCAGCGGGAGAACGCTGACGTGTTCGGGTTCTCGCTCGCCGAGGAGGAGATTGCGGCGATCTCCCGGTTGGAGCGCGGGCGCCTCTGGGACAGCGACCCGGAGACGCACGAGGAGTTCTGAGGGGCTTTCACTCGGTGAGGCGGGTCAGCCACTCGTCGTCGACGGCGGTGGCCGGGTGTCCGCGTCGCGGCGGCCGGTGCACGGCGCCGACAACGTCGCGCGCTTCCTCCTCGGCCTGCTGCGCAAATACCCCGGGTCCGGGGTGGAACCCATCACCACGGCAGACGGCCTGGGCTTCCTGGTGCGGGAGAACGGTGCCGTCAACGGCGTGGTCGTGGTGGGCGTCGGTGTCGCCGGGTCGGTCACAGACCTCTGGTTCGTCCGCAATCCCGACAAGCTCGCCCGGTGGTGCTGAGGGGTGTCACAGCTGGGCGCCGTCGTCGTCCCGGTCGTAAAGCCCGACGCTGCGACCGCGCCACGACTCGTAGGCGATGATCCATCCGATCGACACGATGAAGGCGAGGAGGAGCCCGAGCCAGAT
>JAATGR010000169.1 GCA_015654575.1 Actinomycetales bacterium | reverse complement strand
GTCAAGGCGCTGGAGGAGAAGGGCATCGGCCGGCCCTCGACCTTCGCCAGCATCATCGACGTGATCCTCGACCGCGGTTACGTCACCAAGCGGGGTCAGGCGCTCGTGCCCAGCTGGCTGGCGTTCAGCGTGGTGCGGCTCCTTGAGCAGCACTTCGCCGATCTCGTGGACTACGACTTCACCGCCGCCCTCGAGGATGACCTCGACGCGATCGCCCGCGGCGAGCAGCAGCGGGTGCAGTGGCTGAAGGACTTCTACTTCGGCTCCGACGAGCACGTCGGTCTGCGTCACATCGTCGACAACCTCGGAGACATCGACGCCCGCGAGTTGAACTCGACGGCCATCGGCGACGTCGCGACGTTGCGGTTCGGGAAGTACGGGCCCTACCTCGAGGTGCCGAACCCCGAAGCGGCTGACGGCAAGCCGCGGATCGTCAACGTTCCCGAAGAACTCGCCCCGGACGAGCTGACTCCCGCCAAGGCGCAGGAGCTCATCGACGCCCCGGTGGCCGGCGACCGGGTGCTGGGGGAGAACCCGGCCAACGGCCGGCTGATCGTCGTGAAGGACGGACGGTTCGGTCCGTACGTGCAGGAAGTCGACCCGGTGGATCCGGATGCCGTCGACGAAGCCACCGGCGAGGTGGCCGACGCGCCGAAGAAGCGCACCGCCAAGAAGGAGGCCGCGCCCAAGCCCCGCACGGCATCGCTGTTCAAGAGCATGTCGGTGGACACGGTCGACCTGGACACCGCGTTGAAGCTGCTCGACCTGCCGAGGGTGGTCGGGGCGGATCCGACCACCGGCGAGGAGATCACCGCGCAGAACGGTCGCTACGGTCCGTACCTCAAGAAGGGTGTCGATTCGCGCTCCCTCGACGAGGAGCAGCAGATCTTCGGCATCACGCTCGAGCAGGCGCTGGAGCGCTACGCGCAGCCGAAGTATGGTGCCCGGCGGGCATCCGCGGCGTTGAAGGAGTTCGACGCCGACCCGGTCAGCGGGAAGCCGATCAAAGTGAAGGACGGCCGTTTCGGCCCGTACGTCACCGATGGCGAGACGAACGCGACCATTCCGCGCGGCGAGAGCGTCGACGACGTCGACTTCGAACGGGCGACTCGTCTCCTCGCCGACAAGCGCGCCAAGGGGCCGGCGCCCAAGCGCACTGCGGCGAAACGCGCGCCCCGCAAGGCCGCCGCGAAGAAGTGACCGGATTGTGGGTCACCTTCGAGGGCGGTGACGGCTCCGGGAAGTCCACCCAGGCGTCGTTGCTGGCCGAGTGGCTGGGCAGCCGGGGACGTACCGTCGTCCGCACGCGCGAGCCCGGCGGCACGGAGGTCGGCGCGCTGCTGCGCCAGATCGTGTTGCACCACCGCGGCGAGGTCGACGCGCGCGCGGAGGCGCTGCTGTACGCCGCCGACCGTGCGCAACACGTCGCCACGCTTGTCCGCCCGGCACTCGCCCGGGGAGACGTCGTCGTGCAGGATCGCTATCTCGACTCGTCCGTCGCGTATCAGGGCGCCGGTCGGGTGCTCGGCTCGGGGGAGGTGCGCGATCTCTCGCTGTGGGCGACGGGCGGCGCACTGCCGGACGTGACGGTTCTCCTCGACCTCGATCCCGTCGTCGCCCGTGCTCGGCTGGATGCCGACGACAAACCGTTCGACCGCCTCGAGGCGGAGACGGGTGCGTTCCACGAACGTGTGCGGCGGGGCTTCCTCGACCTCGCGGCGGCCGAGCCCGATCGCTTCCTCGTCCTCGATGCGGCGCTCCCCGAGGACGAGCTGGCGGGCATGGTCCGCGACCGCATCGTGCCCCTCGTATGACCGCCCCTCTTCGCGTGCTGTGGACACTCAGCGGGTGGGCGGGAGGGGAACCGGGGGAGGTCGGAGGGCGCGGATAGGGTGGGACGTATGACGGCACCGGTGATCGAGCAGGGCGCGGTGCCCGAGGTCTCGGTCCCCTGGGGCGAGGTGTGGGGGCAGGACGACGCGGTACGGATGCTGCGGGCGGCGTCCCGCGACGACGGCGCTGTGGGCCACGCCTGGCTGATCGCGGGTCCGCCGGGATCCGGCCGGTCGACCCTCGCCTACGCCTTCGCCGCCGCCCTGATCGCCGAACCCGGGGACGAGCCGGCCATGCGGCAGGTGCTCGCCCGCACGCATCCCGACCTGGCCGCGCTGCGCACCGAGCAGGTCGTCATCCGCATCGAGGAGGCGCGGCAGCTCGTCGAGCGCGCCTATTACGCCCCCTCTCTCGGCCGCCACCGCGTCATCGTCGTCGAAGACGCCGACCGCATGGCCGAACGCACCTCCAACGTGCTGCTGAAGGCCCTCGAGGAACCGCCGGAGCGCACGGTATGGATCCTCTGCGCCCCCAGCGACGCCGACCTGCTGCCCACGATCCGCTCCCGGGTGCGCATCCTGCGGTTGCGAGAGCCCGAGGTCGACGACGTGGCCCGGCTCATCTCGGCCCGCACCGGCGCGGATGCGGCCACCGCCGAGCAGGCGGCGCGGCACGCCCAGCGACACATCGGCATGGCCCGCCGCCTCGCCACCGACGCCGACGCGCGGGCACGTCGCGACCGGACCCTGCGATCCGTGTTGACGGTGCGCGACGTCGCCGACGCGGTCGAGGTCGCCGGGCGCATCGTGCAGGCCGCCACGGAGGACGCGAAGGCGTTGACCGTCGAGCGCGACGAGGCCGAACGCGCCGAGCTCCTTCGAATGGTCGGGATCCCCGAAGGAGCCGCCGTCCCTCCGGCGGTGCGTTCGCAGCTGAACGCGCTCACCGACGAGCAGAAGCGCCGCGCCACGCGCAGTCTCCGTGACGGCATCGATCGCGCCCTGACCGATCTCCAGTCGTTGTTCCGCGACGTTGTGATGGTGCAGTTCGGGCGTACCGAGGGACTCATCAACCTCGAACTCCGCGCAGAGCTGACGGCGCTCGCCGAAGCCTGGGATGCCGCGCGCACCATCGCCGTGCTCGACCAGCTGGCGCACACCCGCCGCAACCTCCCCCGCAACGTCGCTCCGCTCCTCGCCGTCGAGAGCCTGTTGATCACCGTCGTCTCCGGAAGGACGCCATGACCATCCTGACCCGCCGGGCCACCCGGGCGCTGGGCGTCGTCGCCGGCCTCGTCGTCGCTTCTCTCGCGCTGTCCGGCTGCCTGTTCACCGCCATCCCGGATGAAGAAGACACGGCGACCTCGTCGCCGGCGAGCACCGACGGCATCGACGCCGATCTGCTGCCCTATTACGAGCAGGTGGTGCAGTGGAGCTCCTGCGACGGCGGCTTCCAGTGCGCGAGTGTCACCGCCCCGCTCGACTGGGACGACCCCAGCGTCGGCGAGATCCAGCTGGCAGTCATCCGGCAGCAGGCCACCGACGGCACCGCGATCGGGTCGCTGCTGGTCAACCCCGGCGGCCCCGGCGCCAGCGGGGTCGAGCTCATCGCGGATTCCCTCAGCTACGCCGTCGGCGACGTGCTGCCCGCCTCGTACGACATCGTCGGGTTCGATCCGCGCGGCGTCGGCGAGTCGACCGCGGTCACGTGCTTCGACGCCACTGACATGGATTCCTACCTCTTCGACATCCCGTCCGGCACCCGGGGCTCCGCCGAGTGGGATGCTGACCTCACCGCGGGGAACGACGCCTTCGCCGCGGCATGCCAGGAGAACTCCGACGGTATCCTGCCCTACATCACCACGGAGCAGTCCGCGCGCGACATGGATCTGCTGCGGGGTGTCCTCGGCGATGACACGCTCAACTATCTCGGATATTCCTACGGCACGTTCCTCGGCGCGACCTACGCGAAGCTGTTCCCGGAACGGGTGGGCAGGATGGTGCTCGACGGCGCCATCGACCCCTCCGCCAGCGAGCTGGAGGTCTCCACCGCGCAGGGCATCGGCTTCGAATCCGCGCTCCGGTCGTATATGGCCAGCTGTCTCGCCGGCAGCGGCTGCCCGTTCAGCGGAACGGTGGATGACGCGATGTCGCAGCTCGGCACGATGCTCGCGAGCGTCGGAACGTCGCCGCTGACGAACTCCGACGGGCGCGAGCTCGGGTCAGACGCGCTGCTGACCTCGATCGTGGCCGCGCTGTACTCGGAGGACAGCTGGACCTACCTGACGTCGGCGCTCAGCGGTGTCGCGAAGGGCAACCCCTCCGTGGCGTACCAGCTCGCCGACTACTACTACTCCCGCTCGAACGGCGAATACACGGACAACTCGACGGAGGCGTTCGTCGCCTACAACTGCATGGACTACCCCGACGACACCACCGCCGAGGAGCAGGCAGCGGCGGATGCGGAGCTGGCGGTGCAAGCCCCGACGGTGGCGCCGTACTGGTCGTCGGCCGTCGACGTCTGCGACTCCTGGCCGTACCAGCCGACCGAAGCCCGCGAGACCATCTCCGCAGACGGCGCGGCGCCCATCGTCGTGATCGGAACCACGAACGACCCGGCGACCCCCTACACGTGGGCGGTGTCGCTGGCCGCTCAGCTGTCGTCCGGGGTGCTGATCACCCGTGTCGGCGAGGGACACACCGGATTCAACAAAGGCAACTCCTGCGTCGACGACGCCGTCGTCTCCTACTTCCTCGACGACACGGTGCCGGAGGGCGGGCTCACCTGCAGCTGACGGACCGGCCCTAGCATCATGACCGGTGACGAGCGCGACGGGGACGATGCGCTAAGCTTTCTGCTCGTGCCCTCGTAGCTCAGTGGTAGAGCACTTCACTCGTAATGAAGGGGTCATCAGTTCAATCCTGATCGAGGGCTCCACCCGAGAAGGGTCCCGGAGACGGGGCCCTTCTCCGCTGTGCGGGGGCTTTCTCAGGCGGCGCCCAGCAGCGCTCCGGCGGCCAGCGCCAGTGCGAGTCCCACCCACTGAACGGGAGCTATCCTCTCCCGGAGCACCAGCGCGGCGAGCACGATCGTCCCTGCCGGGTAGAGGGCGATCAGCGCCGAGACCACCGACAGGTCACCGGCGCGCAACGCCAGCAGGATCAGCAGGTTCGCGAGCGCATCCATCACTCCGCATCCGGCCGCCAGCAGCCATGCCCGTCGCGGCGTCGTGCCCGATGCGGCCGTGTGTCGGCGACGCAGCACCAGGGCGAGCAGGATCGCCCCGGTGACGGCAGCGTTGACGGCGCGGTTCGCGATCAGCGGCAGCAGACCGCTGTCGTCGCCGGTCCGATCCAGGCAGATGAGCATCCCCCCGATCGCGATCCCCGCGCCGATCGCCATCGCTACGCCGCCCCGCGTCGGGCGCACGGCGCCGCGCTCGGGTGCGAAGCCGACCAGCATCACGGCGATCACGGCGACCGCGAGGCCCGCGTACCCGAGCCCGTCGAGCACCTCGCCGCCGACGGTCAGGCCCCACACCATCGGTGCGATCGCCGAGACGACGGCGGTGAGGGGCGAGAGGATGCTCATCGGCCCGATGGCCAGGCATGCGTACAGCAGCAGCAGCGCGGCGACGCCGAACAGGCCGGACGCCGCGCCCCAGGCGGCGCCGGCGGGGTCCCAGGCCACCCCCGCGACCGGGGCCAGCAGCACCAGCAGGACGAGCCCTGTCGCGGCGGCCCCCGCGGTCGCCCGCAGCGGCGTCGATGCCCGCGCGGCGAGCCCGCCGAGGAAGTCGGCCGACCCGTACACGAGTGCTCCGACCAGGGCGATCACGACGGCTGGCATGGTCGCTCCAGCCTAGGGCGGGTGGTCACAGCCGGAGAGATGGCTAGCTAGGCTACCGAACATGACCTCTCGTTGGCTGCGGATCGGCATCCCCATCGTGCTCGTCATGGTGTGGCTCGTGGGCGGTGCGATCGGCGGCCCGTTCTTCGGGAAGGTCGACGAGGTGTCGACCAACGATCAGTCGAGCTATCTGCCGGCCAGCGCCGACGCCACCGCGGTGAACGAGCGCCTCGCCGATTTCGTCGGCGCGGACACGGTCCCGGCGCTCGTTGTGATCACCGCGCAGGGCGTCCTCACCGAGGAGCAGACGACACAGCTGTCGATGGTCGCCGCCGATCTCGCGGCGGTCGACGGTGTCTCGGGCGACGTCTCGCCGCCGGTGCTCAGCGATGACGGGCAGGCGGCGGAGATCATCGTGCCGATCGACGCCTCGTCCGACCTCGACACCGTGGTCGACGCGCTTCGGCAGACGCTCACCACCGGTCTGCCAGACGGTGCGCAGGGCTGGGTGACCGGGCCGGCGGGGCTCAGCGCCGACCTCGTTGAGGGCTTTCGAGGCATTGACGGACTGCTGCTGGTCGTCGCGCTGGCCGCCGTGTTCCTCATCCTCGTGATCGTCTACCGGTCACCACTGCTGCCGATCCTCGTTCTGCTCACCTCCTCGTTCGCGCTGTGCGTCGCGCTGCTGACCGTGTGGTTGCTGGCGAAGGCCGGCATCGTCGTGCTCAACGGTCAGGTGCAGGGGATCCTGTTCATCCTCGTGATCGGCGCCGCGACGGACTACGCCCTGCTCTACGTCGCGCGATTCCGGGAAGCGCTTGGCAGCGGCCAGCCGCGGTGGCCGGCGACCATCACCGCCTGGCGTGGCGCGTTTGAGCCGATCATCGCCTCCGGCGGCACGGTCGTCGCGGGCCTGCTGTGCCTGCTGCTCAGCGACCTGGCCACCAACCGGGCGCTCGGCCCCATCGCCTCCATCGGGGTCGTGTTCTCGGTGCTGTCCGCGCTGACGTTCCTGCCCGCGCTGCTGGCGCTGGTCGGCCGCGCCGCGTTCTGGCCATTCCTGCCGAAGACGGCAGGGCCTCGGATGCCGGATGATCTCGCGACGCCGGTGACCGGGCTCTGGCCGCGACAGGCGCGCTTCGTCGGTCGTCACGCACGTCCGATCTGGATCGTCAGCGCCGTCGTGCTGCTGGCCGCGTCGGCCGGGGCGCTGCAGCTGAAGGCCGACGGCGTCGCCACCAGCGACCTCGTGCTCGGTGCGAGCGATGCCCGCGACGGGCAGGAGGTGCTCGCCGACCACTTCCCGGGCGGGTCGGGCAGCCCCGTCTACGTGATCGTCCCCCAGACCGACCTCGCCGATGCCGCCGGTGTCCTCTCCGCCTCCGACGGCATCGAGTCGGTCGCGGTCACCAGCGCGGATGCGACCACGGGGCAGGCCACCGTGACCGTGTCGGACGGTGTCGCGGCACTGGGCGATGTCGTGCCCGGAACGACGCCCACCGCCACCGTGGTCGACGGTGACGTGCTGCTGGTCGCGACGCTCACGGATGCGGCCGACGCCGCCGCCGCCGAGACCGCCGTGCGCGCCGTGCGCTCGAGCCTCGACGACGCCCTCGGGTCCGACGTGGCGCTCGTCGGCGGGGTGACCGCCGTCGACATCGATACGAACGACACCTCGATCCGCGACCGCACCCTCATCATCCCGGTCGTGCTCGCCGTGATCCTGGTGATCCTCATGCTGTTGCTGCGGTCGCTGCTCGCGCCGCTGCTGCTGGTCGGTTCGGTGATCGTGTCGTTCACCGCTGCCCTCGGGATCAGCGCACTCGCGTTCACCCACCTGTTCGGCTTCCCCGGCGCGGATCCGGCGGTTCCGCTCTACGGATTCGTCTTCCTCGTCGCGCTCGGCGTCGACTACAACATCTTCCTCATGACCCGGGTGCGCGAGGAGTCCCGGCGTCACGGCACCCGACGCGGCATCCTGCGCGGACTCGTCGCCACCGGAGGGGTGATCACCTCCGCCGGTCTGGTGCTCGCCGCAACCTTCGCCGCGCTCGGAGTGATCCCGATCCTCTTCCTGGCGCAGATCGCGTTCATCGTGGCCTTCGGGGTGCTGCTGGACACGTTCCTCGTGCGCTCGCTGCTCGTGCCCGCGCTGTCCTACGATCTCGGCCGTCGCATCTGGTGGCCGTCGAAGCTGTCTGGAGCAGAGGCGGAGCGTACGCTCGAGACATGACGGCCGCCCTCTTCCTCGTCGACGTCCAGAACGACTTCACCGAGCACGGTGCGCTCGGCGTCACCGGCGGGGATGCGGTCGCCCGGCGGATCAGCGACTTTCTCGCCGCGCATGCCGATGACTACTCCCTGATCGTGGCCTCCCGCGACTGGCACGACGGGGGTAACGACAACGGTGGGCATTTCTCGGACGAGCCCGATTTCGTCACCACCTGGCCGGTGCACTGTGTGGCCGGGACATTCGGTGCCGACTATGACGAGGGATTCGACACCACGCGGGTGACGCACCACATCAAAAAGGGGCAGGGAAAGCCAGCCTATTCGCTGTTCGAAGGCATCGGGGATGATGGCGTCAGCGCCGATGAGCTCTTGGCGATTCATGACATCGTCGACATCGATGTGGCCGGGATCGCTACGGACTACTGCGTTCGCGCCTCTGCGCTGGATGCACTCGCGACCGGAAGAGGCGTGCGCGTGTTAACCGACCTCATCGCCGGGGTTCATTCGGAATCGAGCGAGCGGGCACTCGTGGAAATCTCCCGGGCGGGGGCGGTATTGTCCGTTTCGGACCGCTGAGAGCGCCCGTGCATCGATTCCGCCGAGTGTGTCGGATGTTCTTAGTGCGGCGATGTGCAATAGTTCCGGATAAACTGTTCTCATCGTGCTCTCGGCATCGAGAATGCGTGGCGGAATAACCGCGCTCCCTCCGTTATCTCAGGAAGAAGGAATTCATGGCTAAAAGGGTTTCGGTCGAACTCGTCGACGATCTGGACGGCACGCCTATCGCCGACGGTGAGGGCGGCACGATCGTGTTCTCCCTTGAGCGTCGCAGCTACGAGATCGACCTCTCCGACGCCAACCTGGCCGCGCTGCGCGATTCCCTCGCGCCGTATATCTCGGCCGGTCGGGTCGTGGCAGCGGCGTCGGCCTCGAAGGCACGCCCCGCGGCCCCGGCCGCCGTCCGCGACCTCGTCGCCGTGCGCGCCTGGGCACGGGAGAACGGCCACACCGTCAGCGACCGCGGTCGGGTGCCGGCCACGATCCTGCAGGCCTACGACGCCGCCCACTGAACGCCGCGGAGGGAGGGGCCGAGGATCGGCCCCTCCCTCCGTCTTTTTGCGATGCCTCAGGCAGCTGGGCCTTCGGCGAGGGTGACGGTGGCCGTGTGGCTGACCCCGTCGGCGTCGGTCCAGGTGATCGAGACGCTGTCCCCGGCGTCGTATCCGGAAAGGATCTCGGACAGATCGGAGGATCCCGTCACCGTGGTCCCGCCGACCGCGGTGATCGTGTCGCCGGCCGCGAGTCCGGCTTCCGCGGCGGGGGTGCCCTCGATCACGGCGCCGATGGTCGCACCGGCAGTCGTCGTCGAGGATCCCGACCCGTACCCATAGCCGTAGCGGGACGATCCGGTGGTGGTTGTGGAGGAGACATCGACGCCAAGGAACGCGGGATATCCGAGGGTGACGCCGTTGGACTCATCTCCGTCGAGGATCTCCTGCACGATCTCCAGGGCCGTGTCGATCGGGATGGCGTACGCGGTCGTCTCCACCGTGCCACTGGAGGCGGCGGTGGTCATCCCGATGACTTCGCCCTCGTCATCGAGCAGCGCCCCACCGGAGTCACCCGAGACGACATCGGCGGCGATCTCGATCATGCCGTCGAGGGTCTCGCTGTCGATTGTCCCCTCGGATGAGGTGGTCACGGTGGCATCCAACGCGGTGATCTCGCCGTCGGCCGCCATGAGCACGCCACCGCCCTCGGCGTTGCCGACCGCTGTGACAGCGTCGCCGGTGGAGGTGGAGTCGTCGTCGATGCTGACGGTGTCCAGCCCCGATGCGTCCTCCAGCTGCAGCAGGGCGACATCATCCTCGACATCCACGCCCACCACGGTCGCGGTGTAGGTCTCGCCGGTCGAAGCGATCGTCACGGTGATGGAGGTGGAGTCCTCCACGACGTGGTTGTTGGTGAGGATCAGGCCGTCGCTCGTGAGCACCATGCCGGTGCCGGCGGCGGCGCTGGTGCCGTAGTCGATCACGGTGTCGATGAGCGCGACCCCGGTGGACTCGGAGGAGTCGGCCTCGGTCGCGTCGGCGACCGTGCTCGTCGACGCGGAGCCCTGGCTGTCGGAGCCGGAGCCGTAACCGTAGCTGCCGTACCCGGAACTGGAGCCGGAGCCGGTGCCCTGCGAGGAGGAGCCGGGCGCGGCGACCACGGTCGACGAGGACGCCGAGGTGGCCGTGATGGCGGTGACGGGGATGCCCACCAGGGCGATGCCGGTGGCCAGCACCGCCGCCGCCGTGCAGACCACGGCGACGGGGCGGCGATACCAGGGGCGCCTCGCTGCGCGGGCGGCAGGTTCGTGGTCGTTCTGGGGGATGCTCATGTCGAGCCTCTCTGCGATCGGGTATGCCTATCCCAGCGACCGCGGCGGTGAACACGCGATCTATGCGCTGCGCGCACCCTATGAGGCGACTACGCGGATTCGGTGAGAGGGTCAGTCGATCCAGAGCACGACGCCGGTGAGCCCGGTGAGCACGGCCGTCGTGCCGGCGCGGACCGCGGCGGCGCACCGCTGTGCGGTGAAGGAGTCGGGGTCGTAGTCGGTGGCAGTACCGACCTCGCTGCCGCGGAAGCCGGCGCCGCTCCAGTCGACCGCCGTCACGTTGTAGGTCGGCTCCGCGATCTCGGCCCCGACGATGAGGAACGACGTCTCGCCGTGGTTGGCGCTTGCCAGCGCGAGGATGTCGATGAGT
>JAATGR010000209.1 GCA_015654575.1 Actinomycetales bacterium | reverse complement strand
CGTGCAGACCAGTCAGCTGCGCGAGATCGTGGTCAAACTCTGGAACACCACCCAGCCGTACCGGCGCGCGTACACGAGCTCGATGGGCGAGGCGGCGCGACGCATCGTCCACGACGAGCACCACCTCATCGTGAGCACGCTACGCGACGGAGATCTCTCCGACGCCGAGCGCGTGCTCGCCGGCCATATCCGCCGCACCCGTCGGCATCTGTCACGGCACCCGGAGCTTTTCGAGCCCCTCGCCCCTCGGCATTGACGCCGCGCCCGTCGCCGGCGCCGCGCCGATCATGCGATCGCGGCGACCATCTCCGCGAGCAGCGCCGGCGAAGGATCGGCCTGCCCGCGTTCGATCCGGTGCGCGAGCTCGGTGACGGCGTCGTTCACCGGTGTCGCGACGCCCGTCCGCGCCCCCTGCGCGCTCACCAGGCCGTTGAGGTCGTCGACCTCCGAGTGGCGGCCCTTCCGCCAGTCCTGCAGCACGGTCGTCGTCGCCCCGGGCACGACGAAGCCGGCGAAGAGCTTGTCGGTCATGATGTCGACGACGCGCTCGTGGTCGGCGATCTCTTCCGCGGTGAGGCCGAAGATCGGCAACGTCTGATGCCCGAGTGCCCCGCCGACCGCGAGGGCCTCGTTCCCCGCCGCCACCATGACGTCGCGATAGCCGGGCGCGTGCAAGGCGTCGAGCATCGGAAGGCCCAGGATCGCCGAGGTCACCAGCAACGTGGCGTTGCTCACGAGCTTCATCCACTTCGCCGACTCGATGTCGTCGAAGTGGGCCACTGTGCCGGAGTGACGCAGCAACGCGGCGACCTCCTCCTCTCTGCCCGACGGGCCGCCGGGGAGAGCGCCGACCGCGAACCAGGAGCGCGGGACGCCGGTGTAGCGATGCACGATCCCGGGTTGATCCATCGTCGCCGAGCACTCGATGACCGCTCCCACCGTCCGGTCGGCGCCGACGACGTCCTGGATGACGCGCGCGGTCATCCCGTTCTGCACTCCTGCCATGAGACCGTCCTCGGCGAGATACGGCTCGAGGAGCTGGGCAGCCCATCGCGAGTCGTACGCCTTCATCAGTACGAGGACGACATCGAACCGCTGCCGGAGTTCCGCCACTTCGCACAGGTGCAGGATGCGCGGCCGCACGTGCAACTCCCCCTCCGGGGCGAGGATCCGAAGACCGTCGGCTCGGATCGCCTCGACGTGCGCTGGCCATTGCTCGATGAGCACCACATCCGCCCCGGCGGCCGTGAGGTCCGCGCCGACCGATGCTCCGTTCGCTCCGGCGCCGAGCACGGCGATCCGCGGGTCGCCCATAGGGGCTCCTTCCTCCATTGGCGAGCATCAGAATACAGCACGGATGTACACTCCATCGTTGTACTCTGGAAATGACGCGGGTGAACGGCAGTGCTTGTACGCCGAGACTGGACACCCTACCGACTCAATGAGGAGAGCAGGACCGCCATGATCCTCCACATCGCCACCTTCCGATGGAAGGACGACGTCACCGAGGCCGACGTCGTAGCCCTCACGGCCGCACTCACCGAGATGGCCGAGCAGATCCCGGAGATCCGCTCATACTCGGCCGACGCCAACCTGCACCTGCGGCCGGGCGGAGCGGACTACGGGGTCGCCGCGATCGTCGATGACGCAGCCGGCCTCGACACGTACCTCGACCATCCCCTGCACCTCGCGGTGTACGAGCGGCACCTCGGTCGGATGATCGCCGAACGCGCCGCCGCCCAGCTGCCGATCGCAGAGGGCTCCTTCTCGTGAGCACCATGCGCGCGGCGGTTCTCCACGACGTCGGCGACCTGCGCATCGACGAGAAGTCGGTGCCCGAGCCAGGACCGGGCGAGGTCCGCATCCGCATCGCGGTATGCGGCGTATGTGGCAGCGATGCGACGGAGTACGGCCGGGGGCTGGTGCTGGCGGTCCCGCCCGTCACGCTCGGTCACGAGTTCGCCGGCACCGTCGACGCGCTCGGCGAGGGGGTCGATTCCGTTGCGATCGGCGCCTCGGTCGTCTGCGGTGCCGGCATCTCGTGCGGCGACTGCAAGCCCTGCCGCAACGGACGCACCAACCTCTGCCGGAACTACACGACCATCGGGTTCCACCACGACGGCGGGCTGGCCGGCTACGTGATCGCGCCGGCCTCGATCGTGTTCGATGCGAGCACGTCCGGGCTCAGCCTCGACACGCTCGGGCTCGCGCAGCCGATGGCGATCGCCGTGCACGCGGTGCGCCGCAGCGGCCTGCGTGCGGGGCAGGATGCGGTCATCGTCGGTATCGGCGGCATCGGCGCCTTCATCACCGTGGCCGCGGCGGCCACCGGGGCGCGCGTGCTCGTGGTCGACCTCAACCAGGATCGGATCGATCTGGCGCTCGCGCTCGGAGCGACCGCGGGCCTGCTCTCCGGCAGCGCCGGCCTCGCGCAGACGCTCGCAGACCTCGACTTCGACCCCGATGTGTTCTTCGAGGTCAGCGGTTCGGCGCCAGGGCTCGCCTCGGTGATCGAGGTCGTGCCACGGGGCGCGACGATCGTGCCCGTCGGCGTGCAGCGAGGCGAGCCCTCCCTGCCCCTGGGGACGTGGACGTTGAACGAAGTCTCGGTGATCGGCACCGTCGCGCACGTCTACCGGGACGACTTCCCCGAGGCGGTGAGGCTGCTGGGCACCCGCGAGGACTGGTCGGACATCGCCGGCGTGGTGATCGGGCTCGACGCACTCGTCGACGATGCTCTGCAGCCGCTCCTCGAAGGACGGTCGACGCAGATCAAGACACTGATCGACCCCTGGGCACGTACCTCCAGGAACGCGGCGCACGGACTCCGTCCCGCGCCCTGAGCGCGTCGGGCTCCTCGCCCTGCCGCCGCTTCTCGCGCCCTCAGCCGAGTCCGTCCATCGCACGAAGGACATCGACCGCAGAGGCCGGGCCACCGCCCGACGGATGCATGGCGGATCCGGCCGGCGCGTCCGGAACGCTCTGGTTCTGCTGACGGCGTCCCACGACGAACCACACACCCTTCGCGATCGTACTGCCGCGGTTCGAGTAGAGATGCGGCCGAACGGAGTCGAACTGCAACGAGTCGCCCGGACGCAGAGTGTAGGTCTCGAATTCGAGACTGAGCGTGAGTTCACCTTCGAGGAGATAGGCATATTCGATGCCGGCATGACGCATCAGCTTGCCCTCGATCGAACTGCTGGCCCCAGGCTCATAGGTGACCAGGAGCGGGTCGGCAGGCCCGCCAACGCCGGCGGCCAGACGCTCCCAGCGCACGCCATTCTCCATTTCGATCACGGGGTTGTCGTCGCCGTGCTGCACGTCCGGCAGGGGCGCACCACGATGACCGAACATCGGCTCCGAGTTGACCGACGATGGTGTGAGCCCCAGCAGATCGTCGAGCGACACGCCCAGGTGGTTCGCCATCGCATAAAGGGTCGACACGGACGGATGGGTCTTACCGATCTCCACTTGGGAGATCAGGCTCGCCGACACTCCGAGTGCCTGAGCGACCGAGCGCAGACTCAATCCACGCTGTAAACGGGCTTCACGCAAGCGTGCACCCAGGCTTTCCGGCATGCGGACTCTCCCACCTTGAAAGCGGCGTCTCCGGCGCGGGAACCGCTGACCGATCATCCTAGCGGAGCGCTCGTTCTCCTCGGATCGTGCGGGAAGCCATGGGCCGCACCGGACACAGCGGCCACACCCCCGCGCACGGGATCACCCCCATCGTCAGCTGGGATTCAAGCCGCTGTTAAGCTACGCTTTACGGGCGTGCAGGACGCGCGCGCATTCGCCACACAGGAGAACTCGATGAAGAGCACCGGTTCCACGGGAACAAACGCCGTCGACTGGGAAGAGCGGGTCGACATGGACCGCCTCCGCGACGCTCGACTCGCCCGGCTCCACGCACAGCTCGAGAACTCGTCGCTCGGCGCCGTTCTCGCGTTCGACTTCTCGAACATCCGTTACGCGAGTGCCACGCACATCGGCACGTGGGCGATGGACAAGCTCATCCGCTTCTGCCTGGTGACCAGGAAAACCGACCCCATCGTGTGGGACTTCGGCTCGGCGGCGAAGCATCATGCGCTCTACAACCCGTGGTTGGACGTCACGACGCAAGAGGCGGATGCCGATCCCTCCAAGCCGCACGACGGAGCAAAGCGCACGCGGCTGGAGTCTGGCGCCCGCGCGGGCATCTCCACGCTCCGCGGAGCATTCCCCCCCGATGCCGACCTGGCCGGCGACCTGGCGCGCAAGATCAAGCGCGAACTCGAGAAGTTCGGCCTCGCGAACGAGCCGCTGGGCGTGGACGTCATCGAGCTCCCCGTCCTGATCGCGCTGCAGAAGGAGGGCATCGAGGTCGTCGACGGCCAGCAGGTATTCATGGAGGCGCGCCGCATCAAGACCGGCGATGAGATCCGCCTGCTCACCCAGGCGGCGAGCATGGTCGACGCCGCCTACGACGAGCTCTACCGCTTCCTCCGCCCCGGCGTTCGGGAGAACGAGGCGGTCGGCCTCGTTGCGAAGACCCTCTACGACTTCGGTTCCGAGTACGTCGAAGGCGTCAACGCGATCTCGGGCGAGCGGTGCGCGCCGCATCCGCACGTCTTCAGCGACCGGATCATCCGGCCCGGCGACCCGGCCTTCTTCGACATCCTGCACAGCTGGAACGGCTACCGCACCTGCTACTACCGCACCTTCGCCGTCGGCAGCGCCTCGCACGCGCAACGCGACGCCTACAAGAAGGCACGCGAATACATGGATCGCGCGATCGCTCTGGTCAAGCCGGGTGCGACCACCGCGGACATCGTGGCGGTCTGGCCCGCCGCGCAGGAGTTCGGGTTCGCAGATGAGATGGCGGCGTTCGCGCTGCAGTACGGCCACGGCGTCGGACTGTCCATCTGGGAGAAGCCGATCTTCAGCAGGCTCACGTCCTTCGATCACCCGGAGACGCTGGAGGTGGGCAACGTGTTCGCGCTCGAGACCTACTGGCCCTCCGCCGATGGCTGGGGCGCAGCACGCATCGAGGAAGAACTCGTGGTCACCGAAGACGGCTGCGAGGTGATCACGAAGTTCCCCGCGGAGGAGCTGCTCGTCGCTGGCCCCCGCTACATCGCCGTCGGCGGCCCGCTCAATCTGGAACGCGACGCGCAGAGCCACAAAAACACGATCTGGGGCAGAGGCGAGGCCTGAGCATGGCGGCGACCCTGGGATTCCTCGGGCTCGGCGCCATGGGCGCCGCGATCGCACGACGACTGGTCGAAGCGGGTCACGACGTGGTGGTCTGGAACCGCTCGCTGGAACCGACCGCGGCACTCGTCGCGGCGGGCGCACGCGCGGCGTCGTCTCCGGCCGAGGCGCTATCGGCGGGCGTGTCCTTCTCGATGCTCGCGAATGACGCCGCCGTGGAGCAGGTTCTGGTGCCCAACCTCGGGACGGCGCCGGGCCGTGTCCACGTGCTCATGTCGTCGATCAGCCCCTCGCTGTCGGCCCGGCTCGGTGATCGCTTCGCCGAGGCCGGTGTGGCCTACGTCGGAGCACCAGTGCTCGGCCGACCGGAGGTGGCCGCCGCCGGTGCACTCAACGTGCTCGCAGCCGGGCCCCCGGAGGCGATCGACTCGGTCGGGCCGTTCTTCGAGGTGATCGGCAAGCGGGTGTGGCGTCTGGGCGACACGCCGCAGGTGGCCAACGCTGTGAAGGCCGCCGTCAACTACAACATCATCCACGCCCTGCAAGCGATCGGCGAGACGGTTGCGATGACTGAACGGCTCGGAGTGGATCCGGCGCTGTTCACGGAACTGCTTTCGAGCACGCTCTTCGGCGGTGTCGTCTACACCGGATACGGACGGATGATCGCGAACGAGTCCTACCGCCCGCCCGGCTTCCAGATCGCTCTCGGCCGCAAGGACCTTGGCCTGGCGGAGGAGGTCGCCGCATCGACCGGGGTGACCGCTGCGACGATGACCGCGCTCGTGGCGGTGTTCGAGCGCGCCCTGGCGGACGCCGAGCTCCGCGAGGGCGACTGGAGCGCGATCGCCGAGGTGACTCGCCGCGATCTCCTGTGAGGATGCGGCGGCCTACAGCTCGACGCTCGTCCCTCCGGTCATGAGCGCCTCCTCCTGGTCGCGCAGGTAGTCCCGCAGCGTGCGGGGCCGGCGGCCAGTGAGCTCCTCGACGGCGGAGGAGAGGATCGCGTGGTGCCCGTCGCGGGCCCAGGCGTCGAATCCGACTGCCGACTCGGGGAACCCGTCGGGAAGCCCCGCCGCACGGTAGGCGGCGAGCGCCTCGTCGTCGGAGGCGGACACGTGGACGACCCGGCGGCCGGTCAGCTCGCGCGCGACCTCGAGAACGTCGTCTGTGGTCAGCGCCTCCGATCCGCCGATGTCATAGATGCGATCGTCGGTCCAATCGCCGGCCAGCGCCGCGGCGTCGGAGGCGGCGCAGTCGGCACGCGTCACGTAGGCTCGCGCGCCTCCCGCCAGCGACGTGCGGAGCTCACCGCGGGCCAGCGCGTCCGGGAGGAAGAGGAACACGTGTTCCGCGTACATGTTGTGCCGCAGGATCGTCCATGACAGCCCGGTGCGCAGGATCGCGCGCTCCGTCCAGAAGTGGTCGCTGACGATCTCGCTGAGCGGCGTCGGCGCGGGCGAGGTGGCGGAGGTGTAGAGCAGGTGCCCGACGCCGGCCCGTTCAGCCGCCCGCACGATGCGCCCCTGCTGCTCGCCGCGGCGTCCGACCGCGTGCGTGCTGATCAGCAGCATGCGGTCGATGCCCTCGAACGCGCGCACCGCCGCGCCATCGTCGGGGTCGTCGAAGTCGAGGCGGCGGACCTCGACGCCGCGAGCGGCGAGATCGTCGAGCGCCTCCGGCGTGCGCGTCGTCGTGACCACGCGATCCTGACCGCGCTCCAGCAGGTCTTCGAGCACGAGCCGTGCGAGCCGGCCGCTGCCACCCGTGACGAGCAGCGTGCGCCTGGCCACTCAGCACACCTCGATGTAGCGGAATCCGCCCGGAACCCGCTCCATCCGGCCGACGCCGGTGCCGGCGAAGTGCGTGCCGAGCACCAGCGAGTCACGCTGAACGAGTCGCTCGACCAGCCGCGCTCGCGTGCGCGCCGCCTCCGCGGAGTCCTCCTCGAAGAGCGCGAGGAGATCGGGCTCGAAGAGCTGGATCGGGTGATGCGCCATGTCGCCGGTGACCAGTCCCTCACCGCCGTCGGTGATGATCCCCACACTGACATGCCCGGCGGTGTGCCCGGGGGTCGGCACGAGCGAGACGGCGTCGGTGATGCGATGGTCTCGTTCGACGAGCCGACCCCGACCGGAATCGAGCAACGGCGTCACCGCCCGGTCGACCCTGCCGAAGACGACGTGGCCGTGCGCGGCGTGCTCCGTCGCCGACTCCCACTCCTCGCGGGCGAAGAGATACTCGGCGTTCGGGAAGGTCGCGACCGGCGCGCCGTCCGGACCGGCGTGGGTGTTGCAGCCGACGTGGTCGAAATGGAGGTGCGTGTTGACGACGACGTGGATGTCCTCCGGCGCATAGCCTGCGAGCCGGAGCTGCTCGAGAAAGGGACTGGCCCGCGGCGCCGGGAAGCCCGCGACCGCCCACTCCCCGTTGCAGGTGTCGACGAGGATGTTCGTCTCGCCGTCGGAGAGCACGAAGCCGGACATCGCCAGCATCGGGACGCCAGTGCCGTCGTGCCACGACGGCGGGATCGAATCGCGGTAGCGGTCGAAGGTCTCGATCGTCACCCCGTCGGGGAAACCCGGAGACGCGCGTAGCTCATCCTCGTGAATCCTCGTGACCTGGATGTGCCCGATCCTGGTCCGTTGCAGTTGCTGTACAACCATTGGACAGCCCCCTTCCCGTTCGTCCGATCAGGCTCGGGTGGCCCCCGACGTTCTGCCGTCGAACACCTCGGGGAACTTCCCGTCGGGGCCGAGGCCGAGCCGTGACTTCACGCCGCTGTCGCGGAACACGCGGCCGGTGACGGTCGCCTGGCCGCGCTCCTGCGCGAGGTCGCGGAAGTAGCGGTTCACCCGCTGGCCCATCTTCAGCGGGGTCGTGCCGACCTGACGGAAGAGGAGAAGGCCGGCGTCCCAGCACATCTGGTTGGCGAGCTGATACATGTTCGCGATCCGCCAGAGCTCCTTCGCCTCGGGAAGCACACGGGTCTCCGCCCAGTTCGCCTGCAGCTCGGCACCCATCTGCGCGCCGCGGAGGAGGATCGCCTCGGCGCCGTCGACGAGCTTCGCAGCGTCGCCGTACTCAGCCTGCGTGGCCGGACTGTTGCCGTAGAGGCCGTGGATGCCGGCGCGAGTGCGCATGAGCTCCTCCACCTCGTCAAGCATCGCCTTGGCCGCGCCGACCTGCACGCACGTGATCTCACCGGTGAGGAAGTGCTCGAGGTGTCCGAGATACATCGGGTTGCCGTGCAACCGGGTGCCGACCGTGCCGGTCTCCGGGTCGCGCAGCGGGTCGCGGAGGTGCCCGACATCGGGCATCGTGTACTCGGTCGGCACGAACGCATCGACGACTTTCACACCAAACGAACCGCTGCCGCCCAGGCCGAGAGTCTGACCGCGGCCCCAATCGTCCTGGATCTCGTAGCTGCCGCGCGGGAGCACGAACTCGATGAGATCGTTCACTCGTCCCGCCGCCCAGGTGGAGACGCGTTTGTCGGTGTTGCCGTCGTTGACCGGCGCGGTGCCGAGCAGGTGATTCGAGTACGGAACTCCCGAGCAGTACTGGAAGTTGCCGTTGATGATGTAGCCGCCGTCGACGGGGGTCGCCGAGGAGCGTCCCGGACCGTAGGCGCCGTGGACGACGCCGACCCGTTCATGGATGTCGCGCTGCACCTCCTCCGGGTAGAAGGAGGAGATCATCATCGTCTTGCCCACACCGAGCGCATAGCACCAGCCGGTGGAAGGGCAGCCGCGCGCGATCTCGACAGTGAGCCGGTAATAGTCCTCGACGGACAACTCAAGCCCTCCAAGGGTCTTGGGCTGGATCACCGAGTAGAAGCCGGCCCGGTTGAACTCGTCTCGCACCTCCTCGGAGTAGTAACCGCGCTGCTCGGTCTCGGCCTGGCCATCGCGCAGGAGCGGCCGGAGTTCGACCGCCTTGTCGATGAGCTGCTTGGGTGTCGCACCCTCGGGCAGAGTGATGACCGAGTAGTCGCTGATCTCTGCAACTGGCATGTGTGAGGCTCCGTTCTGGGGTTGGGGATATGCGAGCCGCCCACCTGGGGCGGCGGGACTCATGAGTAGGTCTTGCCGAACACGACGGCCTTCGTCTGGGTCCATTCGAGGGGCGAGTCCGCGGCCGAGATCCGGCCGTACCCGCTCGCCTTGAACCCGCCGGACGGCACGCCGATCCCGCCGGAGCCGAGCGAGGTGTTGATCGAGACGAGTCCCGCCTCGATACGCCGGGCGAAGTGCACGGCCCGGCCGACGTCACGCGTCCACACTGTCGAGACGAGTCCGTAGGCGGTGCCGTTCGCGATCTCGAGCGCCTCCTCCTCGGTGTCGAAGGAGGTGACGGTCAGCACCGGACCGAAGATCTCCTCCTGCTCGATACGCATGCCGGGGCGCACGCCGGTAAACATCGTCGGCTCCACGTAGGCGCCGTCGTCGTACTTCCCGCCGGTGAGCCGCGAGCCGCCGAAGGCGAGTGTCGCGCCCTCCTGCTCACCGATCGCGATGTAGCCGAGCACGCGCTCCGCCTGCGCCTCGTTCATGAGCGGCCCCATGTCGGGGTCCTCGTACCAGGGTCCGACGGTGACCTTCGCGAGGCCCGCCTTGAGGCGTTCGACGACGTCGGCCTCGAGCTCACGGGCGACGACGACCCGCGAACCGGCCGCACAGGCCTGGCCCGAGTTTCCGACGATGCCGCGGACGATGTGTGGGATGGCGAGGTCGAGGTCGGCGTCGGCGAGCACGACCTGCGGGGATTTGCCGCCGAGTTCGAGGATCGCCGGGATCTGATGCGTCGCGGCGAGTTCCATGATCCGCGTGCCGGTCGCCGTCGAGCCGGTGAAGCTCACGCGCTTGATGCCGGGGTGGGTGACGAGAGGCGCGCCGATCTCGCTCCCCGTGCCGGTGACGACGTTGATGACACCGGCCGGGATCCCGGCCTCCTCGGCGAGCTTCGCGAGATAGAGCACGGTGAGCGGCGCCTCGGCCGCGGGTTTGAGCACGATCGTGTTGCCGGCTACCAGCGGCCCGACAACGCGCCTCGGCGTTGCCCAGCCCGGGCCGTTCCAGGGGACGATGACAGCGATCGGACCGAACGGGTCGCGCAGCGTGAGCGCGAGCTGATCGAGGTTCGCGGTGGGCAGCGAGCTGCCCTGGATCTTGTCCGCGAGGCCCGCGATGTAGCGGATGCTCGGCGCGATCGGGCCGGGGAGGAACCGCGGCCGGCCGTTCTCGAGGTTTTCGAGCACCTCGAGTTCCTCGGCGTGCTGCTCGCAGAGGTCCGCCCAGCGGTGCAGGAGCTGACCGCGGACGCTCGGGTGCACGTCACGCCAGACCGGGAACGCGGCCGCAGCCGCAGCAACAGCGGCGTCGACGTCGGCCTTCGCCCCCCGTGGCACGCGGGCGATCGCCTCCTGAGTCGCTGGGTTGCGCACCTCCAAGGTGTCGCCGCTGGCGGCGGGGACCCAAGTTCCCCCGATGAGATGGGTGCCGTCCTGCAGCAGCAGCTGCGGATCGACGAGGTACTTCGCGGGGATGTCGGTGATCGTCGTCATCGTCAGTTCCTTCTCCCGGTTCGAGTGGTCATTCGGTGCGCAGGCCGAGCAACGAGGGAATGACCTCGTCGAGGCCGTCGAGAGTCCATCGTTCGCTGCCGCGCAGCAGCGTGGGGCGGTTGGACAGCACCAGCGGTACGTCGTAGAAGGCGATATCGTTCCCTGCGGCGTACACCCAGCGGCCCGTGATGCCAGCGCCCTCCTCGCTCGTGAGGAACACGACGATCGGGGCGATGGCCGCCGGATCAATGTCTGCGACGAAGGGGGTGCCGCCTGCGACGGGACGCGACTGCGCATCGCCGGGAAACAGGGGCGTCTGGGCGCTCGGGAAGATGGCGTTCACGTTGATCCCGTGGGGGGCGAGTTCGATCGCCGCCGCGCTCGTCAGTCCCAGCACGCCCGCCTTCGCCGACGAGTATGCCGGCGCCGGTGCGAAGAACGCCGCACGGGACGAGAAGGTGACGATGCTGCCGCCCTCGCCCTGCGCGATGAACTGCCGCGCGGCGGCCTGGAGGACGCTCGCGTGCCCCTTCATGTGCACCTTGTTGATGGAGTCCCACTCCTCCTCGGTGACCTCCACGAGGGGGGAGACGGCGAGGTTCCCCGCCGGGGTGACGATCGCGTCGAGGCGCCCGAACGCGTCGACTGCGGTGCGGACCAGCTTCTCACCACTCGCCCATTCGCCGATGATCTCGTGGCTGGCGACGGCGGCGCCGCCGGCGGCCCGGATCTCGTCGACCACCTTCTCCGCGGACGACGGGGTGCCCGGTTCCCGGGCCGGAAGGTCCGCGACGACGACCGATGCGCCTTCCGCCGCGAACAGCCGGGAGACCGCTCCTCCGATGCCGCCTCCGCCTCCAGTGACGATGGCGACCTTGCCAGTTAGCTTGCCCATGACGCTCCTTTGCGTGGTGATCGAAGACGGGGTTAGACCGCGACCGAGGGGATGAGGGATTCCGCAGCGAGGGCGGAGGCAGCCGCAGCACGACCGGAGACGAGCGCCTCCGACACGTTGCCGCCGCCCGGGTACAACCTGCTCCAGATCGATCCGAGCTCGCCGGCGGAGTACAGCCCGGGGATCGGGGCGCCATCTGGACGCAGCACCTCGCCCCGCGCATTGCGGCGCGGCCCACCCTGGGTGTTGAGCAGCGCGGGATATACCGCGACCCCGTAATACGGCGCGGTGTCCAGCGGGATGGTCTCGGACGCCGGGCGCCCCCACTCGTCGGTCTCGCCCGCCCGGCTGCGCTCGTTGTACCGGTCGACGGTCGCCACCAGATCCGCTGCCGGGAGCCCGAGCTTCTCGGCGAGCTCCTCGATGGTGTCCGCGGCGACGATCCAGCCGCGCTCGATCTCGGCGGAGTTGTCCGAACTCCACGGGTAACGACGGTTGTGCCCCAGGCCCACCGAGGACAAGGGCCCCGCCAGCCTGGTCTTCTCATCGAGCACGATGTAGGACGGGATGCGTAGGAACGTGCCCTTGAGTGGATCCTGGTAGAGCATCGGATGCGTGAAGCTGTGGGTCTCCAGCAGCGTCTCGCGAGAATAGCGGTGACCCTCCTGGTCGACCATGATGAATCCGTTCACCGGCACCTCGGCGGCAAGCGCCGCATCCAGCTCCGGGAAGCGGTACCCGATGGTGGTCGACGTCGCCGTCATATGCCACAGATCCGCGCCGGCTGCCTGCGCGATGCGGATGCCGTCGCCGGTGTTCCGCCGAGGAGGCGACATCGCGGGCAACTCAGTGCCGAAGTACTGGCGCTGCAGGTCCGGGTCCCAGGCGAAGCCGCCCGCGGCCAGGATCACGCCGTGCTTCGCGGTGACCGTCAGCGAGCCGCCCGGAGTTGCGACCTGGACGCCAGTTACCGCCCCGCCGGGACCCGCCTGCAACAGCGCCGTCACTCGCGCTCCGGTTACCACCGGTGCGCCGGTCTGCGCCAGCGCAGTGCGCAGGAAATCCCACATCGCCGCGCCCCAGATGCGATCGGGGCGCTGCGGTCGCAGATGCATCCGCGGACCCATCGAGTCGGAATGCGGAAAGTCGGGGAACGCGGAGCCCAGCCGGGCCGCCGGGAAGACCCGTCGCTTGGCGATATCGGACCCCTCCTTCGCGACGGCGTAGGTGTCGCCCGTAAGGACGCCGCCGTGCGCGCCGATCCAATCGGGGATCTCCGCAAGACCGTTGACGAAAGCCTGGATGGACTCCCGGTCGGTCGTCCCCTGCGCAAGCGCCAGATAGTGCTCCACCGCGCCGGCGGGGTCATCGATCAGCCGGACCGTTCCGCCCGAATAGTGCGTGCTCCCGCCGGTGTGATCTGCCTTCTCGAGCACGAGCACGGACGCGCCCCGGTCGGTCGCCTCGATCGTCGCGGCGGCACCTGCGCCGCCCGCTCCCACCACAATCAGGTCGACCTCGTTCTCCGAGAGCAGCCGAGGAAGGTCATCGACGGTGAAGTAGTTGTCGAACCGGTCGAAATCACCGGTGTCGGGGCCGGAGTCCCAGCGTCCGTCTACGAAGGTCATCATCGTCCTTTCACCGCTCGAGCTGAACTCGAGCGAGGTTACAGGTTATAACTTATAAAATAAACAGAAGGCAGGAACAACCCTCAGCCGAGGGGATCCGCCGCGCCCGCCGGAGTCCGCAGCCGATCCTCCCGACGCGCTTTCTGCCGCACAGGATCCGGCACCGGAATCGCCTCGATCAGTCGGCGCGTGTACGGCTCACGGGGATGACGGATGACCTGCTCAGGGGTACCCTCCTCGACCAGTCTCCCGTGGTGCATCACGACGACCCAGCTCGACAGCGCATCGACGACGGCCAGATCGTGGCTGACGAAGAGACAGGCGAAGCCCATCTCCGCTTGCAGTTCGGTGAAGATCTCCAGCACCCGCCGTTGCACCGACACGTCCAGTGCTGAGGTCGGTTCATCGGCGATGAGGACTTCTGGACGCATGACGATCGCTCGCGCAATACCGACGCGCTGACGCTGTCCGCCTGAGAGCTGGTGGGGGAATCGCCGCGCGGCGTCCGCGGGCAGTTGCACGGACGCCAGGACCTCCTCCACACGTGCCCGGATCTGCGCATCGGAGAACCCCCCGGCCACGCGCATCGGCTCGGCCACCGAGTCGCCGATCCGCCGCCGCGGGTTCAACGACGACCCCGGGTCCTGGAACACCACGCCGATACGCTTGCGCAGACGACGCAGCTCGCGGCCGCGGATCCCGACGAGCTCGTGCCCGGCGAACCGCACGGATCCGCCGGCGAACTGATGCAGACCCACGATCGCCTTGACGAGAGTGGTCTTGCCCGACCCCGACTCGCCTACGACGCCGAGGATCTCACCGCGGCCGACGGTGAAGCTGACGTCGTCCACGGCTCGGAACCGACCACGGCCACGAGTCCGGTACTCGACGACCGCGCTCGTCACCGTGACGGCCGCTTCGTGCCGCTGCGGTTCCGGCCTCGGCGGATCGTTCTCGTCGGGCAGCCTCGGCACAGCCGCCATGAGCTGACGCGTGTACTCGTGCTGCGGCCGGGCGAACACGTTCGCCACACTGCCGCTCTCGACGATCTCGCCCGCCCGCATCACGATGATGTCATCCGCGGTGTCGGCGACCACGCCGAGGTCATGGGTGATGAGCACCAGCCCACTGTTCAACCGGTCGCGGAGCCGTCGGAGCAGCCCCAGGATCTCCGCCTGGATCGTCACGTCCAACGCCGTCGTGGGCTCGTCCGCGATGATCAGCGCCGGATCGCACGAGATGGCGAGCGCGATCATCGCGCGCTGCCGCTGACCGCCGGAAAGTTGATGCGGGTAGGAACCGAAGGCGCGCACGGGATCCGGCAACTCGACCAACTCGAGCAGTTCCAGAGCGCGGAGCCGGGCGGACTTCCTGGTGTGCCCCCCACGCACTCGCAGGACCTGGGTCAGCTGCCAACCGATTTTGAACACCGGGTTCAGCGCCGTCATCGGCTCCTGGAAGATCATCGAGATCTCCCGGGCGCGGAGCGTCCGCATCCGAGCGTCAGGCGCATCGAGGATCTCCTGCCCCCGGAACTTGACCGATCCGCTGATGCGCGCTCCCTGCCCGAGGAGGCCGATCACCGCGAGCGAACTGACCGTCTTCCCCGAACCCGATTCGCCGACGATGGCGAGCACCCGGCCGGGCTCCACCGAATAGCCCACGTCGTGGACCGTACGCTTCCACTCTCCGGCGACCGAAAAGGCGACCGCGAGATCGGCCACCTCCAGGAGCGGAGCAGCCCGCTCAACGACCTCAGTCACCGAAAACCATCCCGCCGTCGATGTGGAAGTGCTGTCCGGTGAAGAATCGGGCCTGCTCGGAGCACAGGAACACCACCAGCCCGGCCAGGTCTGTGGCATCCGTGAGCTCCTGCACGACCTGGGCCGAGACGACGGCGTCATACACGTCCGGCGCCAGACCGGTCTCGGACAGCCCGGGGGTGTTCACCAGACTCGGCGCGAGCGCGTTCACGGTGATGTGGGGACCGAGTTCGCGCGCCAGGGCGCGCGTAAGCCCGAGCACGCCCGCTTTGGAGGCGATGTAGTGCACACCGCCGAGCGGTGCGACATTCACGACCGACGAGGACATGTTGATGATCCGCCCCCAACCGTTCGCTTCCAGCTGCGGGGAGAATGCCTTAGCGGTCAGGAACATCGCGTCGAGATTGACGCGCATCGTCCTCGACCACAGCTCCCAAGTGGTGTCCGCAAACGAGGTCTGATGCGGATGCAGGCCGGCGTTGTTCACCAGGATGTGAGCCGGTCCGAGCCGCGCTGCCACCGTCTCGGCTGCGGCGAACACCGAATCCGGAGAGGCCACGTCCGTCGGTACGCCGATCGCCCGACGCCCCAACGATTCCACCGTGGCGACGAGCTCCGCCGAATCCCCCAGATCGAGCGAGACGATGTCGGCGCCGTCGCGCGCCAGCCCCTCTGCGAGCGCCCTGCCGATCCCGCGGGCACCTCCGGTGACGACGGCGATCCTGCCTTCCAGCGACATCCTGAACTCCTTCGTTCCGGCACGGCGCGCGCTCCTGCGAACGGCTGCTCTCACCCTAGGAGCGCACCGCGGGACGACCAAGACAAACGCGGGCGCCATCCATCTCCGGGCGCGATGAATGACGCCCGCGGCACCTATTGCGCAATCACCATGAATAGCGCCAAGATCCATATATTTCGGCGTGTCCGACCGACCTAGACTGAGCGCGATCCGGGGGGAAGACGTCCGCAGCATCACGTCCCCCGCGAGATCCGATCCGCGACACCGACGTCGCGGAACTCTCCGGATCCTTCACTGCAAGGAGGCAGCAGCCTTGTTCGCGTTCCCTCGCACGGCGGCGTTGGCGACCCTAGTGGTCGCGGCGCTCTCTCTCACCGCCTGTTCCGGCAACACCGGCGGATCTTCCACCGACGACGACATCACCGTGGGCAGTTACGGCGGGCAACAGCTCGCCATCGGCGATCCCGTCCGTGGCGGTTCTTTCGCCTACGGGATGTCCTTCTCCGTTCCCACCCTGGACCCCGCCGCCGCCATTGGCGGCTCCACCGAGTTCGCACTGTCGGCGGTCTACGACCACCTGCTCGAGGTGCAGCCCGATGGTACCGTCGGCGCGGGCCTCGCGGAGGGGATCACGACCGACGACAACATCGTTTGGACCCTTGCGCTGCGCGACGGCGTCGTGTTCTCCGACGGCACAGACTTCGACGCCGATGCAGTCATCGCGCAGATCCAGCGGGTTGCTGCTGCCGACTCGGTGTCGCTGTCAGCCACCGACGCCCGCACCATCACCTCGATGGTCGCCATCGATCCTCTGACGGTGCAGTTCACGCTCAGCGGGGCGAACTCGCAGTTCTCGCTCCTGCTCGCGCAAGGCTCGATGTCGATGATCCCCTCGCCCACCGCCGTCGAATCGGAAGGCGCGGACTTCGCGCTGAACCCAGTCGGGGCCGGTCCGTTCGTCGTCGACTCGTTCACCCCCGACGGCGACATTGAGCTCTCCCGCAACGAGTCCTACTGGGACCCGGAGCTGCCCTACCTCGACTCCGTGACCCTGACCCCCGTGCTAGACGAGCAGTCTCGCGTCACGGGCGTCGTCTCGGGCGACCTGGATGCTGCGTCGGTGTCTTCGCTCTCCCTCCTGGACGACGCCGAGGAGCAAGGGGTGACGGGCTTGGAAGAGCCCTGGTACGGCGGCTACCTGTTCCAGCCGAACATCGAGAACGAGTACCTCTCTGACATCCGCATCCGTGAGGCAATCAGCTACGCGATCAACCGTGACGCCATCAACCAGGTGCTCTGGGACGGTCGGGGAACAGTGATGGACAGTTTCCTCGTCCCGTCTCAGCCGTTCTACGAGAGCGGGTTTGTTCCGCAGTATGACCCGGCGAAGGCGACGGAACTCATCGACGAGTACAAGGCGGAGACCGGCGTGACGGATATCTCGATCCAGCTCATGACGAACCAGCTCCAAGAGTCCGCCGAGATCGGTGAGCTGCTGCAGCAGCAGCTCGCCGCCGTCGGCATCGACTTGCAGCCCGTCGCGGTCGAGCCTGCGACGCAGATCGCGAACATCGTGTCCGGCGATTTCGACGCGATGCTGCAGGACCGGTCCTTCCCCGCGGAGACGACGAAGATCTTCAGCCAGGCGTTCGGAGCGACCTTCTACAACTTCGGATCCGGGACGAACCCCGACTTCGATGCCCTCATCGAGCAGGTCGATTCCGCTTCGTCCGACGAGGCACGCCAGGCGCTGATACCGGCGATGCTCGACGTGCTGGCTGAATGGCTGCCCGTCGTGCCCATCGCGAGTGGTGGCCTCGGCCGCGTCCTAGGTTCGAACGTGCTCGGATTCCCCGACGGCGACCCGAATGCGACCTCATCGGAGATGTTCGACCTACGGCAGGTGTGGGTGAGCCAATAGCCACTGGGGCCACACTGGCTGTGCCCGGGACGCATTAGCGTCCCGGGCACAGCCATCGAATCCACAAGGAGGACGTCGTCGTGCCGATCTCCGACCATGAGCGCGCACGGCAGATCACGCATGCTCACGCAAGCGGACCCGGCCGCATGAGCGAAATCGTTCGCATCCTCGCCGATGACGACCTCACTGCAGCCCTCGGGCGCCGCGACGGCGACGGGCAGACCGCCTCCGTCGTCGCCATAATCATGCGTCAGCGGCGGGAGCGAGTGTTCGGTCGCTGGGAGATCTCACGACAAGAGGCTCCAGCCGCACCGGCTCGCCGGGGCGAACTCGATGGGCTGGAACAGGTCCTCGGCGAAACAGACCGTGCGCACGTGGCAGCAAACCGACGCACCGTCCTCGACATGCAACGACTGCTGTTCGAACAGCACCGCGTCGACGAAGCCATCGATCGCTACTTCCGCGGCGACATGTATCTCCAGCATGCCCCGGGGGCTCCGGACGGCGTCGACTTCATCCGCGACGGCTTTCGCCGCCGCTTCGCCGCGCATCCGCATGCGAGCTCTCGGCTGCGCCACCTCATCGCCGACGATGATCTGGTCTTGGTCCATCGGGAAGCCCGGCAAGACCCGGGCGAAACGCTGCGCCTGGTGTGCGATGTCTTCCGACTCGTCGAAGGACGCATCGTGGAGCACTGGGATGTCACTCAAACGGCCCCCGACGCAGTACCCCGTCGGCCTCCCGGTCCCGCGAACCGGGGCGCACAACGGTCATAGCCGGGGGCATATGAGTGGGCCGTCATTCCATCTCATACGGCCGGCGACGCCGACCTAGACTGGCCCGGATGGTCGCCCGGCACGGGCGATCGATGCGTTGTCGATGAAGACATACCGCGGGAGAACCATGAAGGATTTCGCCCTGAGACTCGTGCACCTGGTGGTCGTGCTCTTCGGGATCAGCGTGCTCACATTTCTGCTGATCCGGCTACTGCCGGGGGACCCGGCACTGGCGATCGCGGCGACGACCGGGAACACGGATCCGGCGACCCTTGAGGCGATCAGGAAGAACCTGGGCCTGGATCTGCCCCTCTGGCAGCAGTACACGACCTGGCTGGGCGGGGTCCTGCACGGCGATTTCGGAACCTCTTTCCGCACCAATCAGCCGATCGGTGCAGCGATCGCCGACCGATTGGCCCCGACCGTGCAACTCGTGGTGATGGCGCAAGTACTGAGCCTCGTGGTCGCCGTCCCCGTCGCCCTGTATGTCGCGCCCCGTCGCGACCGGTGGATAGACCGATCCATCGCCGCAGTCACCTTCGCGCTGCAGGCGATCCCGAACTACGTGCTCGCCATTTTCGGCGTGCTGATCTTCGCCGTCGGTCTGGGGTGGCTCCCCTCGCTCGGATACGTCCCGCTCAGCGATGGCCTATGGTCGAGCCTCATCTCACTCACGATCCCCTGCGTGGCGATCAGCGCGCTCCTCGTCGCGATGTATGTCCGCGTCCTGCGCGGGTCGATGATCGAGACCCTCCAGATGGAGTACATGCTGGTGGGTAAGTCGCTCGGATATTCCCGGCGACGGCTCCTGTGGAGCTTCGGGCTGAAGCCCTCCCTGCCCCCGCTGGTGACCGTCGTCGGCATCAATTTCGGGGTGCTGCTCGGAGCAACCGTCGTCGTCGAGGTTATCTGTGGGATCAACGGCTTGGGCACGCTGCTGCTGAATGCGATCGACAGTCGGGACTACGTCATGGTCCAGGGCCTCGTCCTCGTGTTCGCGGTCGCTTATGTCGTCGCCAACTTCGCGGCCGATCTGGTCCACCTGGCTATCGATCCCCGAGTGCGAGGAGCCGCATGACCGACGCAGCAAGAACGCTGACCGCATCCATCCCCGTCGAGCCGCGTCGCGACAGCCAGGGCAGAATCCCCGGCATTGTGGTGCTGTCGATCGCGTGGATGTCCCTCGTGGTCCTCGTCGTGGTGTTCCAATCGTTCCTGCCTTTGCCTGATCCGGGGGCTTCGGACTACTCCGCGGTTCGGTTGTTTCCTTTCACAGACTGGACTCATCCGCTCGGGACGGACAACCTCGGCCGCGACATGCTCGCCCGGCTCGTGTCCGGAGCGGGAGTGAGTCTGGTGGTGGGGGTCGGATCTGGCCTCATCGCGCTGGTCATCGGCAGTGCGATCGGCGCCTGCGCGGGATATTTCTCCGGCGCGGTGGACCGCGCGCTGAGCTGGGTCATCGACATCGTTCTCGCATTCCCCGCGCTTATCGCCCTGATCGCACTGACCGCGTTCCTGGGCCCGAGCCTGTGGACCCTCACCATCGCACTCGGCGTCGTCTCCGTCCCGATGGTGGCGCGCGTGGCCCGGGCGGCCGCGAAAACCTACGCGCAGCGCGACTTCGTGCAAGCGGCGAAGGCGATCGGCGTGCGGAACGGACGTATCCTGCTGCGGGATATCCTCCCCAACATCCTGCCGACCGTGATCTCCTTCGCCATCACGTTGGTCGCGATCGCCATCGTCGCAGAGGGGGCGATGAGCTTTCTCGGGCTGGGAGTGCCGTCGCCGCAGGCGAGCTGGGGCGGAATGATGAACGATGGGCGCGGCGAGCTGCGATCGGCACCCTTCATCGTCATCATCCCGGCCGTCGTCATGTGCATCACCCTGCTGTCCATCAACTTCATCGCGGACTGGATCGGACGGCGCTTCGACGCACGCGGGTCGAATGTCTGAGCGTCTTCGTCCTGCACTGCTGGACTCCACGCTCGCGCTGCTCATCGACGGCGCATGGGTGGAGGGATCCAGCGACGTCCTCACGGTGGTCGATCCCTCCACGGGCGCGCCGATCGCCACGGCGTACGCAGCGGGGAAGGCCGATGTCGATCGCGCCGTGCGTGCGGCGCGGCGCGCCTTCGAGGGCAACTGGTCCTCCGTGCGACCGAAGGATCGCGCGCGGATGCTCACCCGCATTGCCGACCTCATCGAGGAGAACGCGGAAGAGCTGGCGCTGCTGGAGAGCCTGGACACCGGCAAGCCGCTACGCGTGACTCGCGACGTCGAGGTGCCGGCGTCCGCGGAAGCGTTCCGCTATTACGCCGGCTGGGCGACCAAACTGTCCGGCGACACCAGGAACGTCTCGCTTCCGGGCGAATGGCACGCGTTCACCCTGCGCCGGCCGCTGGGGGTCGCGGCACTCATCGTGCCGTGGAACAGTCCCCTGCTCATGGCGGCGACCAAGCTCGCTCCCGCGCTGGCGGCCGGCTGCACGGCGGTGCTCAAACCCGCCGAGCTCACTCCGTTGAGCGCCACCCGCCTGGGCGAGCTGATCCTTGAGGCGGACCTGCCGCGCGGCGTGGTGAACATCGTCACCGGTCTCGGTTCGGTCGCGGGTCACGCCCTGGCCGAGCATCCGCTCGTCGACAAGATCACCTTCACCGGCTCGACCGCGGTCGGCAAGGGACTGCTGACGACCGTGGCCGGGACCCTGAAACGGATCACGCTGGAGCTGGGAGGGAAATCACCCGTGGTGATCTTCCCGGATGCCGATCTCGAACGCGCGATCGCGGGAACCGCCATGGGGATCTTCGCGAACGCCGGCCAGGTGTGCGGAGCGGGGTCCCGACTGTTCGTGCACGAGGACATCGCCGAAGAGGTGGTGTCCGGCATCGCGGAGATCGCGCGCACGATTCGCGTCGGCGGCGCGTTCGAGCCGGACAGCGTGATCGGTCCGCTCATCTCCGCCGCGCAGCGGGAACGGGTCCTCTCCCTCGTCGAGCAGGCGTGCTCCGACGGTGCGGAGCTCGTGGCCGGCGGCGGGGCGCTGCAGCGCCCCGGATTCTTCGTCGAGCCGACCGTCTTCCGCGCCGTCCGCCCGGAGCTGACGATCGCGCGGGAGGAGGTCTTCGGGCCGGTCCTGGTCACGCACACGTTCAGCGGCGACGCGTCATTGGATGAGATCGCAGCGCTCGCAAACGACACTCCCTACGGCCTTTCGTCCTCGCTCTGGACCCGCGACATCACGCGCGCGCACCGGCTGACGCGGCGCATCAGGGCCGGTGAGGTCAGGATCAACACGGCCTTCGGCATGGACGAGGACATGCCCTTCGGGGGCTTCCGGCAGTCGGGCTGGGGTAAAGAGTACGGGCGTGAGGGGATCGAGGCGTACACCGAGGTGACGTCCGTCACAGTCGACATCACCGGCTGAGGTTCCCGGAATCGACCGTGCGGATAGTGTGAGTCACATGCATTCGCTGCCGGTCTTCGCCCGCGACCAGGTCGCGTACCGGAGCCTGACCAAGGCCGATGCGGCCTACAGCGAGATCCGCGCCCGAATCCTCTCCTGCGATCTGCCGCCCGGATCGGTCATCGAACAGGAGCCGCTGGCCACCTGGTTGGGAGCGTCGACCACACCGGTTCGGGAGGCATTGCGCCGGCTCGCGGCGGAGCAGTTCGTGACCCTTCCGGCACACAGCGACGCCCGGGTCGCCGCGGTGTCGCTGGAGGAGTTCGAAGAGCTGCACACCGTCCGTCTGGGACTGGAGCCTCTTGCCGCGGGCATCGCCGCCGAGCGTTCCGACCCGGTTGAGATCGACCGCATCCGGTCGATCCTCGCCGCAGAGCCGGAAACCTCGGCTCCAGCCGGTGCGATCGCGGACGACCGGAGCCGAACGCTGCACCAGGCCATCTATGCGGCATCCGGCAACCGGACCGTGACGCAGATCCTCGACGCCACCTGGGACAAGATCGGCCGCTATCGCGTGCTGCTGGCGCGCGTCGGCGCGAGCGCGACGTGCCAGTCGCCTGAGCACGAACTCATCGTCGACGCGCTGGCCTCGGGCGACTCGGAGGCGGCCAGCGGCCTCGTGCGGTCGCATCTGGACGACACCTTTCGCGACCTGCTGCCCGCCGCGCGGGAGGCGCTCGGCGCCTGAGCGCGTTCAGCCCATCGCGGAAGCGTCGCAGAGACGGTGCCAGGTGCGGTTGTGGTAGACCAACGGATCCGAAGCGGCCTCGGGATCGATGTGTGCGTCAATCACATGCACGAGATAGATGACCGAGCCGCCCACCCCTGCCCGATGGACGATGCTGCCGCGCAGCCATGCGCCCACCCCGCGGAACACCGGCTCGCCGGTCGGAAGTCGAAACCAGGACGAGGCGTCCGAGAACCGATCCACGCCGCTGGTGGCGCCCAGCTTCGCGAGTCCGACCTGTGCGGCGCCGATCATGTGCACCACGACCGTGTCGGCGCGCTCCAGCACGGGAGTGCTCGACGACATCGCGGACGCGGAGAAACTGAGCACCGGCGGGTCGGCGCTCACGGAGGACAGCGAGCTGACGGTCATCGCGACCGGCTCACCACCCGGGTCTGCGGTGACGACCGCGACGCCCAGGGGATGGTTGCGGAACGCGGACTTGAAGGCATCGGCGGACACCGCGTCCGCGGCTTCCAGCGCGGAGACGTGCACCTCGTGCCGGAGTGCAGGGGCTTCGATCATGGCTTCATCACCTTTTCTCGAACGGATCTGACACCAGATTATAGCCTATAAGGAAGCCTTGCAAGCCCTTCTTCGCGGCACGGACCCATAAGGATTCCGCGATAGATCGCGGCGCCGTTGGTCTTTCCCCGCGCCGTATCCGCGCTCCTAGCCTGAACGTATGTCGCTCCCGCCGTGTGCGAAGACGCACCCGTTTGTGGATCCTGAAAGGAACATCCGAACAATGACGTCCCCCACCAGCCTTGCGGCGTTCCTCGCCGAATCGCAGAACCCGGTCCGCGCCCTCAGGGATCTGCCCCGCTACTCGACCGCCTACCCCGGACTGTCCGCGCAATACAGCAACTGGCGCAGCGAGCAGAAGGCGTGGCGTGAGAACGTCGCTCTGCTGGACCAGTCGTACCACATGGCGAATCTGTTCGTGGACGGCCCGGACGCCGAGAAGGTGTTCGCCGATCTCGCGATCAACCGATTCGACAACTTCCGGCCCGGCATGGCCAAGCAGTTCATCGCCGCGAACGCCGACGGGCAGCTGCTCGGCGACGGAATCCTCGTCTACCTGGCCGAGAACAGCCTCAATCTCGTCGGAGAGCCGCGCAGCATCATCAACTGGGTGGAGTACAACCTCCAGACCCGCGACTACGACGTGACCTATGAGATAGAGACCACGGCCCAGCGGCAAGACGACCCGCCGCGCTACTACCGCTATCAGATCCAGGGGCCGAAGGCCCTCGCGGTCCTCGAGGCGGCGTCGGGGGCACCGGTGCCGGAGACGAAGTTCTTCCACCTCACGGAGTTCCGCATCGCGGGGAAGCAGGTCCGAGCCATCCGACACGGGATGGCCGGGCAAGCAGGCTTCGAGCTGTTCGGCCCCTGGGAGGAAGGGCCGGTGATACGGGAGGAGCTCCTGCGCGTCGGAGCGCCCTTCGGGCTGGCCCTGGTCGGCTCCACGGCATATTTCACGAACAACATCGAGTCCGGCTGGCTCGCCAGTCCCCTCCCCGCCCTCTACTCGGGCGAGGCCACCCGCGAATTCCGCGAGTGGCTGCCTGCCTCGGCGGCAGGTGCTCTGGGCGGCAGCTTCGACAGTGAGAACATCGAGGACTACTACATCACGCCATTCGACGCCGGATATGGACGGTTCATCGCCAGCGACCACGATTTCGTCGGGCGGGAGGCATTGAGTCGCCTCGCCACGGCGCCCTCTCGTACGAAGGTCACGCTCATCTGGAACGAGGACGACGTCGCGGAGATCTTCCACGACCTCCTGGCTCCGGAAAGCGGCGACAGCCCGCAGTACCTGGAGTTCGCGAGCGCGAAGTACGTGAAGTACCTGTTCGACCGGATCTCCGTGGGCGAGCGCACGGTCGGATTCCTCACGCATTCGACCTACCTCGCCCACGACCGCCGTTTCGCCTCCCTCGGTCTCGTGAACGCCGACCAGGCGGAGCCCGGCACGAAAGTCACCGTGACGTGGGGCGACAGCCTGCGCATCCCCCGCGCGGACGTCGAACCCCACCGCCAGGTGCAGGTGCGCGCGACCGTCGCGCCCGTCCCGTTCAGCGCCTACGCCCGGGAGACCTACCGGAAGTAGCCCGGGACTCCAGATGAGTCGAGAACCGGACGATCGCACGCGGATGCGGCGAGCCCACCTGCCGCATCCGCGTGCGATCGTCTGCGCTCTGCTGTCAGCTGGACTCAGCGCATCATTCGTGGTGACGATTGTGCTGCCGATCCAGTCCGAGTTGCCGACGCTGCTCAATGCCCCGGCAGCGGACACCACCTGGGTGGTCACCGCGACCCTCCTCTCCAGCGCCGTCGCCACCCCGGTCACCGGCAAGCTCGGCGATATGTACGGCAGGCGGCGCGTGCTGCTGACGCTGGTGCTGCTGCAGTTCATCGGCGCGGTGATCGCCGCCGCCTCGTCGTCGGTCGCGCCTCTCGTCGTCGGTCGCGCGCTGCAGGGCCTCGCGGTGGGGGTGATTCCGCTCGGCATCGCGATCATGCGCGACGAGCTCCCCCGTGAACGGCTCGGACCGGCGATCGGCATGATGTCCGCGACGATCGGTGTGGGCGGTGCACTGGGCCTGCCCCTGGCCGGCTTCGTCGCGCAGCACCTCGACTGGCACGCGCTGTTCTGGATCTCGGGCGCGCTCGCCGCGGCCAGTTTCGTGCTTGTGCGCCGCTTCGTCCGCCCGAGCACGGCTCGCAGCGCCGGCCGGCTGGATCTGGTGGGGGCCATCGCTCTCACAGGCGGCCTCTCCTGCCTGCTGGTGGCCCTCACCCGCGGCGACGCCGCGGGGTGGCTGTCGCCGGCCACGCTCGCGACCGGCGGAACGGGCGCAGCGCTCCTCCTCGCCTGGTGCGGGTGGGAGCTACGAACACCGAATCCGATCGCGGACCTCCACCTCGCGTCTCGCCCGGGCGTGATGTTGACCAACCTCGCATCGGCGGCGCTGTCGTTCTCGCTGTTCACCGGCAACATCGTCTACCCGCAGCTGCTGAGCGCACCAGCGGACGAGTCGGGGGCAGGCCTCTCCTCGGATGCCACGGGAGCCGTCATGCTGTCGCAGTCGCTGGCGATCGTCGTCGCGTCCCCGATTGCCGGGCGCGCGCTGCAGACGGTGGGCCCGAAGCTGCTTCTGGCCACCGGCGGCCTACTGGCCGCGGTCGCCTACGGCCTGTCGCTGCACTCCGGCGCGAGCATCTGGGCCGTGCTGGTGGCCGGAGCGCTGCTCGGCATCGCCGCGGGAACCGCGTTCGCGGCGATGCCGACACTCATCATGGTGGCGGTGCCGGTCGCTCAGACCGGCGCCGCGAACGGTCTGAACGCCCTGATGCGGTCCGTCGGAAATGCCTTCTCGTCTGCGGTCATGGGCACGATCCTCGCTTCGCAGGTCGCCGCCCCGACCGGCGAAGCGTTCCGCCTCTGCTTCACGCTCGCCCTGATCGCCGGCACGGTCGGACTCGCTCTGGCGCTGGTCATGCCCGATGCCGGGGGATGACCAGCGCGGCAGTCCGTCAGACCGTGGCCGGCTCGTCGAAGTCGACGTGGTCGCGGATGTCGTAACTGTAGATGTCGTCATGGGCGATGCCCGTGCGGTTCTGTGCCCCGCTGGGCTTCGGGTCCCAGGATTCCTTGAGGTGGTACTTGTTCCGGCCTGCACGGGCACGCCCGACCATCTCGTTCGCCCGCGAGACACGCAGTTGCTCGTAGCGGCGCAGCGCTTCGGGCACGTCCTGCCCGAAGTGCGCGACCGCGGCAGCGAGAACGTAGGCGTCCTCGACCGACATGCCGGCACCCTGGCCGATGAACGGCGGCATCGCGTGCGCCGCGTCGCCCAGGAGCGTAACCCGGCCCTTCGACCACGAGTCGATCGGGTCCCGGTCCATCAGCGCCCACTTGTAGAACGTCCCCGGTGCGCCCAGAAGCGTGCGCAACGGCTCGTGCCAGCCCTCGAACGCGTCGAGGATCTCGTGAACATCGGCCTCCTGGGTCCACGACTCACCCAGCCAGCTGTCCGTGTCGACGTGCGCGACGAAGTTGACGACGTCGCCGCCGCGGACCATGTACGAGATGACGTGCCGCTCCGGGCCCACGTAAAGAGTCCAATCCTTCGAGCCGAGCGCATCCGCGACCTGCTCATAGGGGACGAGGCCACGGAAGCACACCGTGCCCGTGAACACCGGCGCGTCCTCCCCGACGACGCTTCGGCGCACCGCGGAACGTACGCCGTCAGCACCGACGACGAGGTCGGCTTCGACACTCGTGCCATCGGCGAAACGTACGACGGCACGGTCCCCGACCGTCTCAGCACCGATGGCCTGGGCGCCCAGGTGCAGCCGCTCTTTCGGGAAGTTGGCCGCCAGCACATCGATGAAGTCTGCCCGGTGCAACGAGATGTACGGCGCGCCGAAGATGTCCGGGTAACCGCTGCGGTCGACGCGCGAGACCTCGACACCATCATTCCAACGGCGGACGACCTGCCCGGGGCCGGCGAAGCCGACGGCCTCGATCTGGTCTCGGATACCGAGTCCCTCGTACGCCTTCAGCGCGTTCGGTGACAGGGTGAGGCCGGCGCCGATCTCACCGAGCGCCCTCGCCTGCTCGTAGACCTCCACGTCGATCCCGCGGCTGCGGAACGCGATGCCGGCGGACAGACCGCCGATCCCGCCGCCGATGACGACGACCTTCGGTGTGCTGGACATGTGCTCTCCTTGCGTGGGTTCAGACGACGAACGAGCCGAGTGTCTCGGGGGCGAAGAGCTCCTCGACGGAGGGCCGCCGTGAGATCAACCCCTGCTCGTGCTCGTACCGGACGAGGGTTTCGATGTTGTGACGGTTGGCCTCGAGGCCGTAGGACCAGTAGTCGTCGCCCATGAGGGAGACAACCTCGTCGACCTCCTGGTAGGCGAAAGGAAGACTGGCCACGAGGGGGGCGGCGAACTTCAGCGCCGACAGGGCAAGATCCTTCGCTTCGGTGAACGCCTTCAGGAGAGAACGCGCGAGCCACCGGTCACGCTCGTACACCTCCCGACGGATGACGAGGGTGTGCATGATCGGGAAGATGCCGCTCGCGCGGTAGTAGTCGATCTCGGCGGCACGAGTGTCCCGGAACAGCCGGACGACGCGCGGATCGCCATCGAGGAACTCCCGCGGCGGTCGTGGCGAGTACAGCGCGTCGACCTCTCCGCCCACCAGCGCCTGGCCGACGGTGTCGTGCGCGGAGATGGGGGCGAGATCGATCCCGACCGGCGCCACGGGGATCTTCTCGGTGCGGCCCGGCGTGTAGAGGCCACCGCTGCGGTAGCTCACGGATTCGGCCGGCACGCCGTGATAGTCCGAGAGGATGCCGCGGATCCATACCGCCGCAGTCACCTGGTACTCGGGGATGCCGACGGTGCGTCCGACCAGGTCCTCGGGGCGTTCGATCCCGGCATCCGCCCGCACGTAAATGCTACTGTGCCGGAACGACTTGGACGGGAAGACCGGCAGCGCGATGAACGGCTCGCCCCGCTCGCGGGTGAGCAGGTAGCTGGAGAACGACATCTCCGAGACGTCGAACTCCCGGTGACTGACCATGCGGAAGAAAGTCTCCTCCGCGCTCAGCACCAGAGGGCTCAACTCCACGCCCTCGATGCGTACCCGCCCGTCGAGGACGGGAAGGGTGCGGTCGTACGGCCCGCAGGCCAGCGATAGAGCGACCATGCTCCGACTCCTCACGACGCGCGATCCGACAGAGAAGGCCGGGGATCGCGACCGCGTTTCACGCTACGGGGGAGGATGCCGCGAAGGGAAAGAGCAGTGCTCGCCCGATTCATCGCGCTGGGTTATGAGCGGTCGTGCCCCTCGATGAGCCGCTGCAGCAGGCGGATCAGGGTCGCGCTGTCCCGCTCGCCGAGCGGCTCCACCAGTTCGCCGGTGAGCGCCGTCGCGGCGGCAGCGAGCCGCAGATAGGCCTCGTCGCCGTCAGCCGTGAGCCGGAGCAGGTTCCGCCGGCGGTCCGAGGGCGAGGTCTCCGCGCGCAGCCATCCCCGATCGATGAGCCGCAGGACGACGGATCCTGCCGTCGACGTGTCCAGCGAGGCCTCTCGAGCGACGGTCGCCTGATCGCACTGACCGAAGTGCGCGACGACGCTGAGCACGGCGAACTGCGTCGGCGTCGCGTCCTGAGATACCCGTGCGGACCACAGGGCGTCGTGGATCTGATGAACGCGGCGGATCAGGTGACCGGGGCGCCGCTCCATGGGCGACGGATCCTCCCCCGTCTCTCCTGCGCTCGTCACGCCGGAAGTCTACTGCCGACGGGCGGCGGTGCCGGGGCCCGGCCGGTCGGCGTAGGGGATCGCGGCGCAGTCGCTTACCGTCACCCGTAGCGACCCGATTCGGTCGATCTCCAACTCGACCGCGTCTCCGTCGACGATCGGACCGACCCCCGCGGGGGTGCCCGTGGCGATGACGTCGCCAGGTTCGAGCGTCATGACCGAGCTGGCGTACGCGATCAACTCAGGGATTCCGTAGATGAGCTTCGCGGTCGTCGACTCCTGTCGGACCACGCCGTTGACCGTCAGGCGCAGCCCGAGATCGCCCGCGTCGCCCACCTCGTCCGCCGTTACCACCCATGGACCCAGCGGACTGAAGGTGTCGAACGACTTGCGCGTCGACCGGTCCTCCGAGGAGCGGACGGTGATGTCGAGGATGCCGGTGTAGCCGTACACATGGTCGAGCGCCTCCTCGCGGGGAATGTCGCGCCCGCCCGCACCGATCACGACCGCGAGCTCCCCCTCGTGATCGGTTCGCCGATCGCGATAGGGCAGGCGCACGACGGTGTCGGGCCCCGTGACCGACGTGCCCGCCTTGAGAAACACTCCCCACTCCACGATCGTCGCCGAGTCCGGCATCTCGTCGACGTGCTCGAAGTAGTTCGCCGGAGCGCCGATGATCTTCCCGGGGCGCGGCAACGGTGCCTCCCAGCGGACGTCTGCCGCAGCGATCCTCGGCTGCGCTCGCACCGCCTCGGCCTCGAGCGGGTACCCGGACGCAATGAGAGCAGCCAGGGGTCCTCCGAGCCCCGAGGGCGCGAGCGCGGTCACGTCATACACGCCCTCCGGCTCGAGCACACCGAGGCGCCCACCACCGAACAAGCCGAGTTTCACGGCTTGCGTTCCAGCACGCGGTCGGTGCCGGAAAGGGGCTCGTACACATCCTGCGAATCCGGTACCTCCGGCGCCGGGAGCGAGGCATCGCCGTAGAGCCAGTCAAGGTGGTCGAGACCGCGGCCACCGACGAGCCGCAGCATCGCGTCCCGCGCGACGGCCGCCTGCTCGTCGACGTGAGTGAGTTCGCCCCACCACCTCGATCCACGCTGCACCGCCCTCGTGCGCGGATACCGAGCCGCCTCGAACTTCGTGAATACCCCGGCGAGGTCATCCGCCCCGGCGGCGAGGTCCGCCAAGACGACCGCATCTTCGAGCGCCTGGCACGCGCCCTGCGCGAAGTACTGGTGCGCAGCGTGCGCGGCGTCCCCGACCAGGAGCACCCGTCCCTCGGACCAGCCCGCGCGCGGCTCACGGTCGAACTGCACCCACTTCCTCGACCGTTCCAGGTGTCCGATGGCCGAGCGGACGACGGGGTTCGCGGCGGCGAACGCCTCCTCCAGTTCCTCGACGGTTCCCCACGCGTCACTGCCCACCGGGCCGCGCTCGCTGCGGAACGAACAGACCAGATTCATCTCCTGACCACCCCGGATCGGGTAGTGCATCACGTGATGGTGAGGGCCGGTCTGCAGGGTCACGGCGTTCTCGAACTCCGACGTCCGCGGGAACGTGCCCCGATAGATCACGTAGTTCGAGGCCAACGGCGGGGAGTCGTCGCCGAGCAGCGCACGCACCCGAGAGCGGATGCCGTCCGCTCCGATGACGACCTCGGCGGTCGCGGATGTGCCGTCCGCGAAGATCGCCGTCGCGGAGTCGGTGTCCTGCTGGACGTCGACCAGCTCCTTTCCCGGCGTGACGGCGACGAGCCCCGTCTCGGCGGCTGCTTTCAGGAGGCCCGAGAGCAGGTCCCCGCGGTGCATGACGCGGTATGGGGACCCGTAACGATCGGGAAAAGAGGCGAGATCGATCGCAATGATCTCCTCTCCCGTGTCGATGGCACGCATGACGGCCCGGTCGGGGAGGACCGCCCGAACAGTGAGATGGTCGAGCACGCCCAGCTCACCGAGAATGCGACCGGCGTTGGGGCCGACTTGGAGACCCGCCCCGACCTCGCCGATCTCCGACGCGCGCTCGTACACGTGCACCGCGATCCCCTTGCGCGCGAGCGCCAGCGCGACGCTGATCCCACCGATACCGCACCCGATGACCGCGACACGGGCACTGCCTTGGGCGACGGCGCTCACGCGCCGGCGCCCGCGGCGCGGACCTCGCGCCGGACGAGATCGAACGGCTCATAGATCGGCCAGTCACTGAGGGCGAACAGGACAGCATCCCCCTCGTCGGCGACGTGCTCGTACCAGTGCCATGAGGGCACCACGAAGAAGTCGTTCTCCTCCCAGTCGTAGCGCTGACCCTCGATAATGCTGTGGCCCTTGCCCTCGAGAACGCAGTAGACCTTGCTCGGCGTGTGGCGCTCCGGCACGGAGGAGCCGGACTCCGGGATGTAGGTGAGATAGGACGAGATCGTGGGGATCACCGGGCCGCCGCTCAGCGGATTGACGTACTCAAGCGTCGATCCGGATACAGGCGAGCCCTCGTTCTGCCAGAGCTTCAGCAGCGCGGGACGGGTCGTTGAATAGGCGTATTTGTTCAGAGGCGAATGACGCTTCGTCCACGTGCTGTGCGCCGGGACGAGGCCCACACCATAGTCCGCGACGCTCGCGTCCTGCGCCTTGGTGAGCTCTTGCAGTTGATCGCCGGGATACTCCTCGGCGAACTGGGCGTGCTGACCGCGCACGAACGGGACGTCGAGACCGTCGAGCCAGATCATCGGGGTGTCGCCCGGGTGACGGTGGTCGTGCCACGACACAGGAGGTGTGAGCACGAGATCGCCTCGCTCCATCCACACCGGCTCGCCCTCCACCGTCGTCACCCCTGCGCCCTGGAGCATGAGACGGATCGCGCTGGGGGTGTGGCGGTGTGCCGGTGCCGTCTCGCCGGGCAGGACCATTTGATATCCGGCGACGAGGTTGTGGCTGGTGCCGAACGCGCGCGTCGGATTCGACGCGTTGAGGGCGCGGCGCTCTGCGTCCTCGGGGCTGATGAAGGTCGCCGCTTCCTCGAGCAGTGGCCAGAGGTCCTTCGCGTGCCACACGAACGGCACCTCGTCGAGAGTGGGTTCGGGCGCCATCGTGCCCGGAATCGTCCAGAGTGCCCGCACGTGCTGCGCGGCGAGCTTTTCATAGAACTCCGGGGCGGCCTCTTCGGCACCCGGGACAATGCTGGTCGGAGTGGACATCGTGTCCTCCTTGAATCCTCGTCGATCCGATGTTTGCGATCAGATAATACGTTGACGTACTATCCGTGTACGGCAAATTAGCCGCGGTCGGGAATCGTGTCAACCCCGAGCGGCATCCGGCCTCACGGCCGGCGGACGAGAGGACGAGGATGTCGATCGGCGAACTGCCCGAACCCTTCGCGCGACTGCTCGGAACGGTGGCAGCTCGCCACGACCTTCCGATTACGCTGGCGCATGTCGACTACGTGCACGACGGAACCCCGCTTCAGGGCTTCATCGCCGAGCCCGCAGGCGGCGGGCCGCGGGCCGTGCTGATCTTCCATGCGTGGATGGGGCCGGGCCCGTATGTCCAGGCCCGGGCCCGCATGCTCGCACGGCTCGGCTACACCGCGTTCGCCGCCGATGTCTACGGCGCGGGCGTCCGACCGAGCACCTTCCCGGAAATGAGGGCGGAGGCGGCGAAGTACTACGACGATCTCCCGCTCATGCGCAGACGCGCGCAGGCCGGCTTCGACGTACTGCTCGAGCGCGGCTTCGCCCCCGAGGACATCGTCGTCATCGGATACTGCTTCGGCGGCACGGTGGCAATCGAACACGCGCGTACCGGCCAGGCTTCGGCGGGTGTGGTCTCGTTCCACGGGCGCCTGCTCACCCACGAGCCCTCGGACGCCGGTGCGATCTCTGCTCCACTGGTCATCCTGACCGGCGGCGATGACGACATCGTGCCCGACGAGGACGTCAAGGCCTTCGCGGACGAACTGCGCACCGCCCCCGGGCTGGACTGGACTGTCTCTGTCTACTCCGGAGCTCCCCATGCATTCACGGCACCAGGCGAGAAGTACCGGCCACTGGCGGATGCCCGCAGCTGGCGCGAATTCCTCGGATTCCTCGACGAGTTCGCGCCGCTCGGGGACCCGCTACCGGCCTGAAGACACGCACCGAGCACCAGACTGACCCCCTCGGTCGCTATGCTGACAGGGTCCCTCAAGCAGAGTCGATTGGGGTGGACATGAACGTCGAGATCCGGCATCTCCGCCAGTTCCTCGCCGTGGCCGAGGAGCTTCATTTCAGTCGCGCTGCGGATCGCTTGCACCTGGCACAGCCCGCCCTCAGCGCCAGCATCCGCAAACTCGAGAGCTCGCTGGAGTTACGCCTGTTCGAGCGGAGCACCCGCACAGTGGAACTCACGAACGAAGGAGCGGCGTTCGCGACGCAGGCACGCGCAGCGGTGGACAGCTACGATCGCGCCCTCGAAGCTGCCGCACACCTGCGCGGCAATGGCAGCGGGCCCGTCACCCTGGGGGTCTACGCCGCCGCAGGCTCCGAGGTGAAACGGGCGATCGTGAGCCGCGCCCGCGCGATCAACCCGGACATCGAGCTCACGATCGTCGGGGAGAGCACCTCGAAACTCGTCGAGTCTGTCATCGCCGGACGGATCGACGCGGCCCTGTGCGTCGCGCCACGAGGCACAGGTGATCTCCGCCGCCTTCTCATCACCAACGAGGGACTCGTGGCCGTCCTCGCCGTGTCACATCCGTTAGCGCACCGCGCGTCCGTCGAGCTCCACGAGTTGAAGGACGACGCGTGGATCCTGCCCAGCAACCGTGTCTTCCGAGGCAACTCCGTGCTCCACCGGCTGTGTGAGAACGCCGGGTTCACGATGCGGGTGGCCGACGAAGTGTCCGACTTCGACGAGGATTTTTCGGGGGTCGCGGCGGGTCGCGGCATCGAGGTCGTTCCGGTGAGCTTCGTCAACGGCGAGGTCCGCGATGATGTCGTGGTGACGCCGATCGCTCGCGTGGTCATGCCGATATACCTGGTTTCCAGGTCCGATGACTCGTCTCCCGCGTTGGCATCGGTATCCCGTGCCGTCGTCGCAGCGTCCTCTGACACGCTTCTGCCCTCCTAGCGACGATCGATATAGAACCCATATAGATCGCCCCATAGGTGGCTAACGTTTTGGTCTTTCTTTGCGCCATCGCCTCCCCATAGGCTGACCGCGCCGTCGGTCACCCGAGGCGCGAAGGCGCGCTCTCGGAGAAGGGGAGACAATGGCAGTGATCACCCGCCCTGTCGCCGAAGATCTGCGCACTCTCATGAGAGGTGCGGTACATCTTCGTGGCGAAGCCGGTTATGCCGCCGAGGTCGAGGGCTTCAATTTACTCTCGCCCACCCGGCCCGACCTGGTCGTCGTGCCCGAGGATGAGGCAGACGTTCAGGCCGCGGTGCGGTGGGCCGCCGCCCACGCTCAGACGGTGCATCCACAGCTGACCGGCCACGGCGCGTACCGAGCTCTCGAGCACGGGATGCTGTTGAAAACCAGCCGCCTCACGCACCTGCGGGTAGATGCCGACCGGGCGTCATGGACGATGGGTGCGGGGCTGCGATGGATGGATATCCTTCCCGAGCTGCACCGCCATGGGCTGGGAGCGGTGACCGGTTCGGCCCGAACCGTGGGGGCCGTCGGACTGATTCTCGGCGGCGGCATCGGGCCACTTGGCCTAACGCTCGGCATGGCCAGCGATTGGGCGCGAGCGTTCCGCGTCGTGGACGGACGCGGCGACGTGCTAGTCGCCTCCCCCACCGAGAACACGGACCTGTTCTGGGCGCTGCGAGGCGGGAAGGTGGGGCTGGGGGTGGTCACCGAGATGACCGTGGCGGCACCGCGAACTCCGTTCGTCTATGGCGGCGGCCTGTTCTACGGCGCCGCCGACATCCACCGCGTCACGCATGCCTGGCTCGATTGGGTGCGCGACATACCGGACTCGGTCAACACGTCGATCGCGATCCTCCGCCTGCCGCCGGAGGTCCCGGTGATCGGCGGTTCGGCCGTGCTCCACGTCCGCTACGCCTATGTCGAACCTGGCGCCAGTACAGACGAACTCGCCGAAGGCGGCGAGGCGCTCCTGGCCGGCTGGCGCGAGCTCGCCGGTCCCACCATCCTCGACACAGTCGGGGTGCTGCCCAGTGACAGGCTCGGTGAGATCCATTCCGAGCCGGAAGGACCGATCCCGGTATGGGAATGGGGCGACTTTCTGGAGGACATCGACCACGACTTCATCGACACCCTGCTCTCTCACGTCGGCGCCGCCCGCGAAGCACCCCTCGCAACGGTGGAGATCCGCCTGCAGGGCGGCGCGATCGTGCGCGAGCCCGCGGTGCCGTCGGCCGTGGGCGGCAAAGCACAGCCGTTTACCCTACTCGTGCTGGGCATGCCCTCCGATGAGCTCGCACCATGGGAAGTCGTCGAGGCTGCCGGTCACGCGATCCGCGACGACGTCGCCGGGTACAGCGGTGCGCAGATCAACTACAACTGGGCGAACCACCCGTCCTCGGACACCTTCCGGACCAGGCTATGGTCGCAGGAGGCATCGGACCGGTTACGCAACGTGCGCGCCGCGGTGGACCCCGACGGCGTCTTCGAACACGGTAACTGAATGGCGAAAGGGATGACCGAGCGGACGTGGCTCATCACCGGAGCCGGCGGCGGCTTCGGGAAGGCTCTGGCCGCGGCCGCGCTCGCGCGAGGAGACGCGGTGGCGGTGACGGACAGGGATGAACGCGCCGCCGCGGCTGTCGCAGCCACCCACCCGTCGCGCGCCCTCGGGATCGGTATCGACGTGACACGCCCGGAGCAGGTGCGCCAGGGGATCGCACGAACGCTCGAACGATTCGGTCGGATCGACGTGCTCGTCAACAACGCGGGGTACGGCCTGCAGGGAACGGTGGAGGAGACAGGCGACGCGCAGGTCCGGGCCCTGTTCGAGGTGAACTTCTTCGGCGCGCTCGACCTGATTCGCGCCGCGCTGCCGCAGTTGCGAAAGCAGCGCAGCGCTCACATCATCAACGTTTCCTCCGTCGGGGGCCGCGTGTCCGACCCGCTGATCGCGCTGTATAGCGCAAGCAAATTCGCGCTTGAGGGACTCGGCGAGGGCCTGGCGGCGGAGCTGGGCGAACTGGGAATCTCGATCACCACCGTCGAGCCGGGCAGCCTCGCCACCGGTTTCGCCGACGCGGCGACCGTCGCCGAGACGAAGATCGCCGACTATGCGCCGATTTTTGAACGGATGCGGACCGGCATCCGCGAACTCGTCGGAGCGGACCCCGCGGCGCTCGCGGCGGCGGTGCTGAAACTCGTCGATGATCCGCAGCCGCCTCGACGATTCGCCGGTGGGTACGACGCTTACACCCTGATCGAGACGAGCCTCTCTGCACAGCAGACGGAATTGCGTCAGTGGCGCGAGCTCAGTATCGCACCGGGCGGCGTTGCCCCGTCCGCTCCGCGCAACCCGCCGCATGGGCACGGCATGTGACAGCGGCCGGTGGGCCAGGCGCCTGAGGTGCTACACGGTAGGCGCCAGCCCGAAATACTTCAGCTCCGCCTCGTCGAGCATCCGCGATCGGATGATGAACCGCTTTCCGGTCGGGGCTTCGACGCTGAAGCCGGCACCTCGTCCGGGCACCACGTCGATCGTGAGGTGCGTGTACTTCCAGTACTCGAACTGGGACACGGACATGAACACCTCGATCGGATCGAGGCCGACGACCTCGATATCCCCGAGTTTCACGTCGCTCGGCCCGATGAGGAGCATGCCGATGGGGTAGCACATCGGCGCGGAGCCGTCGCAGCATCCGCCCGACTGATGGAACATCAGCGGCCCCTACTGCACCGTCAGCTCGCGCAGCAGCTCCCCCGCACTGTCCGTCAGCTGCACCCGGCTGTACTCGCCGATCCTGACCATGCTGATCTCCCTCGTCGTGCGCATAACTCAGGCAGTTTCCATGTCCGGGGCCGCTCCGGGCCCCGAACTTCCCGTTTTGCCTGAGTTATGCGCGTTGGCCGGGTTGAGCCCGGGCACAGATCAGAAGAAACCCATCGCTCCTTCGGCATACGACACCAGCAGGTTCTTGGTCTGCTGGTAGTGGTCGAGCATCTTCAGGTGGTTCTCGCGACCGATGCCCGACTGCTTGTACCCGCCGAACGCTGCGTGCGCGGGGTACTGGTGGTAGGTGTTCGTCCACACCCGGCCCGCTTCGATGGCACGACCGGCTCGGTACGCGGTGTCGCCCGAACGGCTCCACACACCCGCTCCGAGGCCGTACAGCGTGTCATTGGCGATCGAGATCGCATCGTCGAAGTCCTCGAAGGATGTGACCGACACGACCGGTCCGAAGATCTCCTCCTGGAAGATCCGCATGTCGTTCGTTCCCTCGAAGACGGTCGGAGCGACGTAGTAGCCGCCGCTGAGCTCCCCGCCGAGATCGACTCTTTCCCCGCCGGCGAGCAGCTTGGCACCGCCCTCCTTCCCGATCTCGATGTACGAGAGGATCTTCTCCAGCTGGTCGTTCGACGCCTGCGCGCCGATCATCGTGGTCGGATCCAGCGGGTTGCCCTGCACGATCTTCCCGACGCGATCGAGACCGTCACCGAGGAAGCCGTCGTAGACGGATCGCTGGATCAGCGCACGCGAGGGGCACGTGCACACCTCGCCCTGATTCAGCGCGAACAACGTGAAGCCCTCAAGAGCCTTGTCGTAGTACGCGTCGCCGGTCGAGCGGGCGACATCGTCGAAGAAGATGTTTGCGCTTTTGCCGCCGAGCTCTAGCGTCACCGGGATGAGGTTCTGCGAGGCGTACTGCATGATGAGCCGCCCGGTCGTCGTCTCGCCCGTGAAAGCGACCTTGCGGATGCGCTTGTGCTGCGCCAGCGGCGCACCCGCCTCGACGCCGAAGCCATTGACGATGTTGACCACACCGGGAGGCAGCAGGTCGCCGATGATCTCGAACAGGAAGAGGATGCTGGCGGGCGTCTGCTCCGCGGGCTTCAGCACCACGCAGTTCCCCGCGGCGAGCGCCGGTGCGAGCTTCCACGTCGCCATCAGGATCGGGAAGTTCCAAGGGATGATCTGGCCGACCACGCCCAGCGGCTCGTGGAAGTGGTAAGCGACGGTGTCCTCGTCGATCTGGCTGAGAGTGCCCTCCTGGGCGCGCAGCACGCCGGCGAAGTAGCGGAAGTGGTCGACGGCGAGCGGGATGTCGGCGGCGAGCGTCTCACGCACCGGCTTGCCGTTGTCGTAGCTCTCCGCCACGGCGAGCATCTGCAGGTTGTCCTCGACCGCGTCGGCCATCGCGTTCAGGACGGCGGCGCGTTCGGTGGTGGAGCTCTTCGACCAGCTCGATTTGGCCGCGTGGGCGGCGTCGAGCGCCAGCTCGATGTCCTCGGGGGTCGAGTCGGCGACGGTGCTGAACGGCTCGCCGGTCACCGGGCTGAGGTTCTCCCGGTACTTGCCTTTCGCGGGCGCGACCCAGCCGCCGCCGATGAAGTTCTCGTAGCGGTCAGCTACCTCGACCGGGCTTCCCTCGCGCCCGGGTGCCTCGAATACTTGTGGTTTCTCGATCGTCGCCATCAGCTCTGTCTCCTGGTGTGTAGGTCGTTTATCGCTGCGCCCTCCATCGGATCACCGCGGGGGTCGCCGATCATCCGTATTCAGGTGCAGTCCGCGTGTGGGCTCGCCGCACCCCCGAGCGCCGGCGGCGCCAGGCGCGCCAGGCCTCGTCGGTTCCCCAGACGATGAAGGGGAAGGTCGCCAGCAGCGCCACCTGGCCCAGGTCGAGCCCGGCGGTGTGGAAGAGCGCCTGCAGCGGCGGCAGGTAGATGATCGCCGCCGCGAAGCAGAGCTCGAAGAGGACGCCGCGCAGCAGGTGGCGATTGGCGAAGACGCCGATCTGGCGCAGCGAGGCGGTCGTCGTGCGGCAGGCGAAGCCCGCGCCGATCTGGCCGGCGACGATCCCCGCCCAGGTCATCGAGGTCGCCTGCAGGTAGGCGTGGTGGAGCGCCGTCCCGTCGCCGGTCGGCGCGCCCCAGCTCCAGCCCGCCGAGAGCAGGACGACGAAGAAGCCGAGCATCGCCAGAACGGACTCGACGAGGCCCATACGCAGCCAGGCGCGGGCAAGCATCGAGCGCTGGATGATCCCCGACTTGCGCGG
>JAATGR010000116.1 GCA_015654575.1 Actinomycetales bacterium | reverse complement strand
GCGGAACTTCGCGCCGTGCTGCAGGTAGTACCAGACGAAGTACTGGGTGAGCGTCCAGTCGGCGCCGTAGCCGCGCATGGCCGTCTGCCACATGTGGCGGTGGGTGTCGACCATTCCGGGCATGAGGATGCCGCCCTTGGCGTCGATCTCCACGGTGCCCTCCGGAACCGCGAGGTCGACGCCGGTCGCGGCGATCTTGCCGTCGACGATCAGGACGTCGCCCTCCGGGATCACGGAGCGGCGATCATCCATCGTTACGACGATGCCGTCGCGGAACATGATCGGCTGTCCTGTTCGGGGAACCGGGGTTGCTGCCATGAGACGCTCATCCTCCTTGATGTCGTGTGGCCCGATGCATGTCGCACCGCCGTCGTGGGCGGGGTGGACATAGCGGCACGCTTGACTTTCACGCGTGCCGTCGGCTTGACTCAAATAAAGCACTGCTGAACACCGATGTCCAGTTTCACTTCGCTCCTGGCGAAGGCGCCGACGCATCGTGCAGCACGGCGCTCCCGGCCGATCCGGGACGTATTCGAGGAGTGAGTGTGGGCGAGAGGACCGTTGTCGTCGTCGGAGGAACCTCAGGCATTGGCCTGGAGCTCGCGAAGGACTGCATTCTGCGGGGAGACCACGTCGTGATCACCGGGCGCGATCAGGCCAGGACGGAGAAGATCGCGGCGACGCTCGGCGAACGGGCCCGAGGAGTGGCACTGGACATCTCGGAGCCGGACACGATCGTCGGACAGCTGGCCGGCATCGGGCAGGTGCACGGTCTGGTCCTCGCGGCGATCGAGCGGGATGCCAACAGCATCCGCGACTACAGCATCGAGCGCGCCATCCGGCTGGTGACGCTGAAGCTCGTCGGCTACGCCGCGACCATCAGCGCGCTGCTGGACCGGCTAGACCCCACGGTCGACACCGGGATCGTGCTGTTCGGCGGACGCGCGAAAGACCTGCCCTACCCCGGTTCGACGACCGTGTCCTCCATCAACGGCGGCGTCACCGGCATGATCAACACGCTCGCCCTAGAACTCGCGCCCATCCGCGTGAATGCCCTGCACCCGGGAATCATCGGCGACAGCCCGTTCTGGGCCTCGAAGCCGGAAGGTGTGCTGACCGGCTACGAGCAGCACACACCAGGCGGGGCGCTCGCGACCATGGTCGACGTGGTCGACGCGACGCAGTTCCTGCTGCGCAATCGGGGAGTCTCGGCCGTGAACCTCTATGTGGATCGCGGCTCCGCCGTTTTGTGAGGGTTCAACTCGTCCGCGTTTCGACCGTGATCGTTGAGGATGGGGGCGACGAGAACGCGCGGCGGCGGACGCTTAGCCCGCCGCCGCTACTGTTCAGGCGGCGGATGCCGCGCTGGCGATTTCCTGACCGTGCGTGTGCGCGAGGTGCTCTGCGTCGGCCTTCAGTTCTGCGGCGAGGTCGGCGAACTGGTCGAGGCCGGGGTTCACGCCCACGAGGGTGAAGGGGCGCTGGACGACGCGCAGGTCGAGTCCCCAGACGTCTTCGAGCACCCGCCGCAGCCAGCCCGTCGAGTGGTCCCAGCCTTCGCGCGGTGTCCCGGGGCTGTAGTTGCCGCCGAGCACCGTCACCAGCACGGCGGGCTTGCCCTGCAGCGCCGGGCTACCCTGTCCGGTCCGCGGGTCGGTGTAGGCCAGGTCGAACCACGTCTTGAAGTGCTGCGAGACGCCGAAGTTGTAAAGCGGCACGTTGAACAGGAGTGCGTCAGCCGCGATCAGCTCGTCCGCGAAGGTCGCGGCGAGGGCGACGGCATCCCGCTGTTCCGGCGTGCGGTCGGCCTCGGCGACCTGGCCGGCCGTGACGGCGGCGGTCCAGGCGGTCGCCGGCACCGGGTCTGCCGCGACGTCACGGCGGACGATCGGATCTCCCGCGTGCTGGGCGACCCATTCGCCCTCGACGAGATCGCCGAGGGCGCGGCTGGCGGAGTAGGCGGGCAGGATGCTGGCATCCAGACGGAACAGGGACATCAATCCTCCAATAAAAGTGGGTTCGCTTGTAAAAACAGAGCAACTTCGGGGATAGTAGCACGCTATGATGGGGCGATGAGCGGACAGGAGCACGGTACGGGCGAGCGCTCGTGCGATGCAGCGCTCGTGCTCGCTTTCTCCATCCTCGGCAAGCGGTGGAACGGTCTAATCCTCGACGCCCTTGGCGCAGGCGCGACCTCGTTCGTCGGAGTCCGGCGCGCCGTCGGTGGCATCAGCGACACCATGCTTTCCGAACGGCTCGCCGAGCTCTCCGACGCAGGGCTGGTCGCCCGCGAGGTCGAGCCGGGTCCGCCGGTCGTCGTGACCTACACCCTCACTGCCGCGGGGGAGGAGGTGATCCCCGTGCTCGCGCAACTGGGCACGTGGGCCACCGGGAATCTTTCGATCCAGCACCCGTGAGGCGCAGCTAGTAGTGTGTCGTTCCTAATAGTTTGGTAATTGGTGGGTTGGCTTGTCCTGATCGATACTTGATTGGGAGGAGTG
>JAATGR010000006.1 GCA_015654575.1 Actinomycetales bacterium | reverse complement strand
GCCACGCGGTACGCGGCCGGCTGGAGAGCCAACGGGCGGCGAGCGAGGTGGAGACGAGCGTGACGATCCAGGTCGCGACGTACGGAACGACGGCGATGTACTGGGGGGCACCGATGGGGGTGCGCAGGGTGACGATGTCCGTCCAGCCGAACACCGAGCCGATCGCGAGGCTCGACAGCGACTGCAGGGTCGGCAGCACACCGAAGAGCGCCTGACCGGGAACGGCGACGGCCGTCCCGAACAGGAAATAGGCGACGAGGGCGACCAGGACGAGGACGGCCACCCCGAGCCGGAACATCGAGCCGAGGATGCCGGTGGCCGCCCCGACGACGAGCCCGCCCACCCCGGCGAGCAGGAAGCTGTAGTCCCCGAAGGACGGCTCGAAGCCGACGACCCCGAGCACGATGAGCACCAGGAGCACAACGATGTCCAGCCAGGTGCGCGCGGAGGGGAGGCGGATGCCGCTGGCGGTCCTCGTGGCCGCCGCCGGCTGCTCCTGGGGCTGGGCGGCCATCAGCCGAGCCCCCTGACCAGCCGGGAGAGATCGCCGAGGCTGCCGACGGTGATGACGGTGAGACCGGCGACGGAGGCGATCTTCGGCTGCGCGCCGTCCACGACGTGGAAGGCGACCTGGCTGGTATCGCTGCCGAACAGCGTCTCGACGCTGCGGTACTCCGCGGTCGTCATGTTGGAGCCGCCGATCGTCATGACGACGCTGGGGGATGGCAGCCGTCTCGTGCGCTCGCGCGCGAAATCGCGAACAGAGGGATACAGACGACCGACCGGTTCGATACGACAGGAGGCATCCAGCATCGCCGTCACCGTCTGGGTGCGCCACACGCCGGACTCGCTGACGATGTTCATCTGCACGCCGTCCCTGATCACCTGGGCGGCGATCGATGCGGTCACCGAGATGGCGAGCTCGAACTCCTCGTCCGAGGCGTAGAGATCGCTGCGGGTCGCGTGGATCATCGTGACCTGGGAACGCCTGGTCTCCTCGAACTGACGCACCATGAGCTGCCCGATCCTGGCCGAGGTGCGCCAGTGCACGTTGCGCCGATCGTCGCCGGGAACATACGGGCGAAGAGCGTGGAAGGCGATGTCGTTGTTGGTGATCTTCGTGGAGACCTGACCCTCGAGGTCCCGCACCAGACCCGCGGCAGACGGTGCGAGCCGGACGGTGCGCGGATGGACGAAGAGATCGACGGCCTCTGCCCACTTCAGGGCGCGCCGCAGCATTCCGAGCTGATCGCCGCGCACCGATTCCGCCGGGCCGGCGACGATCACCGCGCGCCGATTGGTGGGAACCGCGAACAGCTCCTCGTGCTCCTCCCTCGGCGCCATCGACGGCAGCTGGAACTCCGCGAGCCCCCTGCCGACGGGCAGCTCCATCCGGGTCGGGCCGAGACCACGACTGCCGGTGTTGGTCACGACCATGCGCCCCATGGCCCGCTCCCCCACGACCACCCGGCGCGGGTTGAGCTCGACGAGCACGCCGTAGGAGGCTCTGCCGAACAGGAAGACGCCGCACAGCACGAGGGCGGCGAGCATGACCAGGCCGAGGTAGGTGAACTCCTGCCAGCCGAAGACCGCGCTCAGCAGGATGGCGACGACCGCCAGGCCGAGCACCAGCCAGCCGGCCGCGGTGACCACCCGGAGCACCGGCCAGAGCGCACGCCAGAGGATGCGCACGACGGGCATCACGACGGACCTCACCGCGGTGAGGAAACGGATGGTGCGGATGCCGACCGTCGCGAGAAGCGCGGCCGGCTCCGGCTTCTCGCCGACGACGGTCATGGGTGTCCGATCACGCCGCCCGGTAGGCGGGCGGTTCGATGTCCACCAGGATGCGGCTGATGATGTCCTCCGCCTTCACCCCGGCGAACTCCGATTCCGGGTCCAGGATGATGCGATGGGCGAGCACGGGAACGGCCAGATCCCGAACGTCGTCCGGGGTCGCATAGGTGCGGCCCTGCGTGATCGCCCAGGTCTTGATGGCCCTCGCGAGCGCCATGGCTCCACGCATGCTGACGCCGAGCACGACGTCCCGATTCTTGCGGGTCGCGTCGACGATGTCGCTGAGGTACTGCATCACCGACTCGTCCACGAAGACCTCCGCGGCGATGGCGGCCATGGCCACGATCGACTCCGGCTTGATGATGGGGCTGACCAGGGAGGCCCGCGCCCTGGTGCCGGAGTCCATGAGCAGCGCCACCGCCGTCTTGCCGTCGGGGTAGCCGAGACTCGTCTTGATGAGGAAGCGGTCGAGCTGGGCCTCCGGCAGCTTGTAGGTGCCCGCCTGCTCGACCGGGTTCTGGGTGGCGATCACCAGGAAAGGGGCCCCGACGGAATGCCCCTCGCCGTCGATGGTGACGATCCCCTCCTCCATGACCTCCAGCAGCGCGCTCTGGGTCTTGGGACTCGCGCGGTTGATCTCGTCCGCGAGCACGATGGAGGCGAAGATCGGACCCTCGTGGAACTGAAACCTGCCCTTGCCCTGATCGTAGATCTGCACGCCGGTGACGTCGGAGGGCAGCAGGTCGGGGGTGAACTGGATGCGCGAGGTCGTGCCGTCCAGGGTATTGGCGAGCGCCTTCGCGAGCACGGTCTTGCCCGTCCCGGGATAGTCCTCGAGCAGCACGTGACCGTCGGAGACGAGGGCGGTCAGCACCAACCGGATCACGTGGTCCTTGCCGACGATCGCCCGATCGACGTTCGCGATGAGCTTCTGGAAGGCATCCGCGAACCACGTCGCCTGTTCCTGGGTTACTGGCACTTGTCTCTCCGTTAGTTTCTGAGTTTCTCAGCTTCTTAGTTTCTGATGTTGGTGCATGCCGGAGCCGTCGAGCTCTGCGCGGCGGTCGAGTCGTAGTTGTGTCCGGCCGCCGCACCGCTCTGGCCCTGCATGTGCGCGCTGATCACCGCGCCGCCGTGGTAGCTGCTGAGGCGCAGCGATCCGGAGGCGACGTCAACCGTGTACGGGTTGTGATTCTCCGTCGTCCAGACGAGGTAGACCCCGGTCGGGATGTTGGTGAACTGCACACCGTCCCAGTCCCCGATCGGCGCCCCGCCGCCGGCGTTGCACAGGGTGACCGTCGTGGTGACCGGCTTCGCCTTGATGTGCCCAGAGGCGCTGCCCGCCGCCCCGTTGCCCGCGTTGTTCTTCGCGTAGACCGAGAGCGAGTGGTCACCCTCGCCGAGGCCGCTCCTGGATACCGAGGTCGAGTTCGTCTCGACGGCTGCGCCGCCGTCGACGCTGTAGACGTAGCTCATGTTGTCGGTGACCGCATCCCCGCCGCCCGGCGACGACCAGTCCCACCTGATGGCGCCGGGATCCTCGTCATCGGTGACGGTGGCCGACGGCGACACCTTGCCTGGCATGGTCTGGTTCTGGATCTGCACCGTGTTCGAGGTGCCCGGCGAGCTGTTCTTGCCGCCGCCGTTCTCGGCGACCACCGTGAAGCTGTAGTTTCCCGCGGCCAGGCCGCTCACCGAGGCGCTCGTCCCCGCCGTGTTGCCGCTGGCGCCGTTGCTCGCCGTCCAGTGATAGGTCGTCGAGCCACCGCCGGAATTGACCGCAGGCCAGGTGGCCTGGATCGATCCGCTCGGTGCCCACTTGCTGGTGACCGACGCGGTGACGGTCGGGGTCCCCGGGGTGCCGTACGGGGTGATCGGATCGCTCGCCTCCGAGTATTCGCCGGCGCCCCTCGCGTTGACCGCCCTGACCTGGATGGTGTACGGCTGGCCGTTCTGCAGGTTCGAGATGGTGCAGGGAGCGCCGTCCGAGCAGTTGGCCGGAACGGAGACGCCGGCAGAGGGGGTCGCCACCACGTCGTACTTGGTGATCGTCTTGCCGTTGGAGGCGGGAGCCTGGAATCGGAAGGTCGCCTTGCCGTCGTCGCCGATGCTGGAGTTGTTCTCCCTGGTCGGCTTCTGCACCCGATCGGGCACGTCGCTCACGGTGAGGGTGATCGTTCCGTTGACCTCTCGATCCTTGTCCTCCGTCGCATCCTCAATCGTGTAGACCACCACCACGTCGCCGCTCTTGAGCGAGGGATCCGGCCTGATGGTCACCGAGTCCTTGGTGAAGGAGATCGTCGCCTGCTTGCTCGTGTTCGAGATCTTCGCGTCGACGATGGTGAGCTTCTCCCCCGTGTTCTGGTACGGGTTCGAGTCGTTGACGAGCGGATGAGTCACCAGCGCCGGATCGGTGCGAGCCGATTCGAAGTTGTCGTTGACGGCGACGGGGAGCGGCCTGGTCGAGCCGACCACCGTCACGTTGATCGTGCCTGGGACCGTGAACTTGTCCCAGCGCAGGGTGACGCCGAGCTTGTACGTGCTGCCCTTCTTGGCGTTGCGG
>JAATGR010000009.1 GCA_015654575.1 Actinomycetales bacterium | reverse complement strand
CGCGATGCGCGTGGACAGCTGGTGGGCGTGGGCGAGCAGGATGCGGCCCATCTCGGCGATGCGCTCCGGCCCGAACCGGAACTGCACCCCGGTCAGGCTCAGCGCCCACTGCGGGTGTCCCTCGCGGGTGAACACCGCTGCTCCCAGGCCGTAGCTGCCCTCCACGATCAGTCCCGGGTTGACGGCGAAGCCGCGTGTCGCCGTCTCGGCCAGTCGCGCGCGCAGCACCCTCTCGTCGTGTGCGGCGCCCCAGCGGGTCTCGAGATCGGGGTGACGGTCGAAGTAGGCGTCCACATCCTGGGGTGGCAGGAACGTGAGGATCGCCAGACCGGCGGAGGCGACGCCGAGCGGGAACCTGACGCCCTCGGCGAGCACGAACGACCGGATCGGAAAGCTCCCGTCTTCGCGTAGCAGACACACTGTCTCGTCGCCGCGCCGCACCGACAGGAACGCGCTCTCCTCGGTGCGCACGGCGAGCGATCGCACGATGTCTCGGGCCGCCTGGGTGATGTCGTAGCGCGCGGCGGCAACGGTTCCCATGAGGTACAGCTCAGGGCCGGTCACCCAGCGCGCGGTGCGCTCGTCCTGGTCGACCAGCCCTTCCTCCCGCAGGGCTGTAAGGATGCGGTGCGCCGTCGGCCGCGTCAGGCCGGCGGCATCCGCCAGGTGCGCCGCACTCGCGCCCCGGCCGCCGGCCGCGGTCACCAGACGCAGCAGCCGTGCCGCGCGTGTGACCGACTGAGCGCCGGCGGTCGGGGGTCTTGTGTCCACGATATGGACGCTATGTCCGTTGCGCTCCACATGGCAAGCAGCGGCTCGCCCCGCACCTCCTCTCGGCGTGAGATCAGGAGATATCGGCAGGAGCGGAGCATCGAGGCCGAAAGCTCCTGTTCTCGCGAGATCTCTTGGTCTCGGGAGGAGGCCGGGGCGAGGCGCCGGTGACCGACCAAGGAGGATCCATGATCGACAAGCAGGTGGCGACGGCGGCTGTGGCCGTGGCCGACATCCCGGATGGTGCGAGCATCGCGGTCGGCGGCTTCGGGCTCTCCGGGAACCCGATGGCGCTGATCGACGCGATCCTCGCGCAGGGCACCGCCGACCTGAGCGTCGTCTCGAACAACTGCGGCGTCGACGACTGGGGACTCGGCGTGCTGCTGACAGCGCACCGCATCCGTAGGATGACCTCCTCCTACGTCGGTGAGAACAGGGAGTTCGAGCGGCAATTCCTTAGCGGAGAGCTCGAGCTCGAACTGACCCCGCAGGGCACACTCGCCGAGAAGCTGCGCGTCGGCGGCTCCGGCATCGCGGCGTTCTTCACCCGCACCGGGGTCGGCACTCAGGTCGCCGAGGGCGGCCTGCCACGGCGATACGCGCCGGACGGCAGCGTGGCGATCGCCTCGCCGGTCAAGGAGGTGCGCACGATCGAGGTCGGCGGCGTCCGGTCCGACTACGTGCTGGAGGAGGCGATCGTGACCGACTTCTCGCTCGTGCACGCGTGGCGCGGCGATCGTCACGGCAACCTCGTCTTCCGCAAGGCGGCCCGCAACTTCAACCCGCTCGCGGCCATGGCAGGCCGCGTGTGCATCGCGCAGGTCGAGGAGCTGGTCGAGCCGGGCGGGATCGACCCGGATGCGGTGCACCTGCCCGGAGTGTTCGTGCACCGCGTCGTCGAGGTCGGGACCGACATCGACAAACGCATCGAGAAGCGCACCGTGCGTGCGCGGGAAGGCAGCTGACATGGCACTCAGCCGCGACGGGATGGCGGCCCGCGCCGCCAGGGAGCTGCGCGATGGCTCCTCCGCGAACCTCGGCATCGGGCTGCCGACGCTCGTGCCCAACTTCGTTCCCGACGACGTCACCGTCGTGCTGCAATCGGAGAACGGCATCCTCGGCATCGGTCCCTATCCGTTCGAGGATGCCGTCGACCCCGACCTCATCAACGCAGGCAAGGAGACCGTGACGGTGCTCCCCGGCGCCGCCTACTTCGACTCCGCGACGAGCTTCGGGATGATCCGTGCGGGCAAGATCGACGCCGCCATCCTCGGCGCCATGCAGGTCTCGGCCGCCGGCGACCTGGCCAACTGGATGATCCCCGGGAAGATGGTCAAGGGCCCGGGCGGCGCCATGGATCTCGTCCACGGCGCCGCCCGGGTCATCGTGCTGATGGAGCACGTGGCTCGAGACGGTTCGCCCAAGATCGTCCGGGAGTGCACACTGCCGCTGACCGGCCGGGGTGTGGTCGACCGCATCATCACCGACCTCGCGGTGATCGACGTGACCGACGAGGGCCTCGTGCTCGTCGAACTCGCCCCGGGCGTGAGCGTCGACGACGTGACCGCGGCGACCGAGCCTCCGCTCACGGTCCGGCTCGTGCCGCCCGCGGGATCCCAGCCCGCCGCCGGTTCATAACTCAGGCAAAACCGGGCCAGGCGGCCCGACCCGCAGCCCGACCGCCCGGATTGCCTGAGTTATGCGCGTCCGATTGTCCCCAACTTAAGGTGGGTTTTATGAACACAGACGACGTCGTTATCGTCGCCGCGGCCCGGACGCCGCAGGGCAGGCTCAAGGGACAGCTGGCTCCCTTCACCGCGGTGCAGCTGGGGTCCGCCGCGATCAGGGGTGCGCTCGAGCGGGGCGGGATCGCGGCGGATGCCGTCGACGCCGCGCTCGTCGGCCAGGTGCTGCCGGCCGGCTCGGGCCAGAACGCCGCACGGCAGGCCGCGATCGGCGCGGGACTCGGGTGGGAGGTGCACGCGGCATCCGTCAACAAGGTCTGCCTGTCGGGGCTGACGGCCGTGATCGACGCGACGCGGATGCTGCGGCTCGGCGACGCGCGCGTGGTCGTCGCGGCCGGCATGGAGTCGATGACGCGTGCGCCCCACCTGCTGATGGGATCGCGGGAGGGCTGGTCGTACGGCAGCGTTGAAGTGCTCGACCACATGGCCTACGACGCACTCACCGATGCGTTCGATGCCGAGAGCATGGGGGCGTCGACCGAGCGGCACAACGAGCGGTTCGAGATGACACGGGAACAGCAGGATGCCGTCGCCGCCCGCTCCCATCAGCGAGCCGCGGCCGCGTACGAGGCGGGGGTGTTCGAGGCGGAGATCGTTCCGGTGGAGGTGCCGCAGCGGCGCGGCGAGCCCCTCGTGGTCACCCGCGACGAGGGCATCCGACCGGAGACGACCGCCGAGACGCTCGCCGGTCTCCGGCCGGCCTTCGCCGCGTCCGGGACGATCACAGCGGGCAACTCCTCGCAGATCTCCGATGGGGCCTCCGCGGTCGTGCTGACGACGCGGTCGCACGCGGATGCGTCTGGCTGGCCGGTCCTCGCCGTGGTCGGCGCGGCGGGCCAGGTCGCCGGCCCCGACAACTCGCTGCACGCGCAGCCCGCGCACGCCATTGCGGCGGCGGTGCGGAAGCAGGGCATCGCGGCATCCGATCTGGACATCGTCGAGATCAACGAGGCGTTCGCCGCGGTCGTGGTCCGCTCGCAGCGCGAGCTGGGCCTGCCGGACGACGTTGTGAACCCGCATGGTGGCGGTATCGCGATCGGGCACCCGGTGGGCGCCAGTGGCAACCGGCTGGTGGTGCACGCGGTTCATGAGCTGCTGCGCCGTGGCACCGGCACCGCGGCCGTGGCCCTGTGCGGCGGCGGCGGTCAGGGCGACGCGTTGATCCTCACCCGCTGAGGCTCCTCGCCCGCTGAGTCCGTCATCCTGCCCGGTACGGTCTCCGCGCCGTCCGCCCCGCTTCGTGCGGCATCCGCCTCGCCCTTTTCCTGCTGAGTGTCCACGACGCGCGGATGCGAGGGGTGCGCGGTCCGCGTGTCGTGGACACT
>JAATGR010000232.1 GCA_015654575.1 Actinomycetales bacterium | reverse complement strand
GCCGGGCGAGGAATGCGTCGCGGTGGCGGCGTTGAGGACGACGCCGCCGATGACCACGACGCCGGTCACGATCCAGGCGATCATCGGCTCCTTGCCGTGACCGCGCACCTTCCGCCCGCGTGCATCGGTCGCGTTTCCGGTGAGCGTGATGATCAGATCGACCAGCCACCAGATGCCGAGGCCGCCAAAGGTCAGCAGTTTCACGATCCCGGTCCCGATCTTGCCCAGGTAGAAGCGGTCGGCGCCGAACACGCCGACCAGCCAGGACGGCAGCCATGCCGCCACGAAGGACTTGTCGCTTGCCGGTGTCGCCGGTGCGGCGGGCCTGTTCGTCACGTGGGTGGGGCCCGTCGGGCTGGCTGTCGGGCGGCGCTTCGTTATTCGTTGCGGGTGTGGCGTGTTTGGTGATGCGTGGTGTGTCTGATGTGCGCGGGCCGGTCACCGTATGAACCCTGTCGGGCCCGTTTCACACGCCGCAGCGACCGGCCCGTGCTCGACGGCGATCCCCGCGACCCAGCCCGCCACCGCGCCGCCCCGCCCGGATCACCTCGCGCTGCTCGAGACCAGGGATCCCCCGCGAAACGCGGTGCGATGTGCTCGGGTTCGGCGGGAATCCCTTCGCTCGGCGCGCGGCGTGGTATCCGCCCCGTGAGGCCCTGGCCCTATAACCCCGAACCCCACACCCATAGAGGGGACTGAGGCGCAGCGCGCACGGCGGGCCCCGGCATTCACTCCGGCGGCGATCCCCGTTCCGGGTGTATAGTCCATATGGACTAATCGGAGTGGAGCAATGGCCAAGGATGCTGACGCCCGCCTGACCCGCATGGGGATCATGGCGATCGGGGTGCTGTACGAGGGCGATATGCACCCGTACGAAATGCTCAGACTGCTGCGTCGACGCCGCGATGACCGGTTGGCGCCGCTGACCGGCGGCACGTTCTATCACACGATCGAGCGGCTCGATCGTGACGGACTCGTCGCCCAGGTCGGCACCGATCGCGAGGGCAACCGTCCCGAGCGCACCACCTATTCGCTCACCGACGCCGGCAGGGCGGCCATGCGGGGATGGGTGCGACGCGAGCTGCCGCAGGTCGATCGGCTCGCCGAGTTCCGCGTCGCGCTCAGCGAGGCGCACAACCTTCCGCGCGACGAGGTGATCCGGCTGCTCGAGACGCGCCGCGCCGCCCTGGTCGAGAAGTTGGACCGTGCCCGGAGCGGATTGGCGGACGCCCTCGAGCGTCGGGTCCCGTTGCAGTACCTCATCGAGATCGAGCGCGAAGTGTCGCTCCTGTCCGCGGAGGCGTCCTGGCACGACCAGATCGCCCAGCGCCTCTCCGATCCCACGATCCCCTGGGGCGACGACTCGCCCCCGGCATCCGTTCACTGAAAGGCATCCCCCTCATGACACAGACACCGTCCCCGACGGGCTGGACCGGCAGTGTCCCGACCCGCAGCCCCTGGCCCGCCCTCTGGGCCATGGTCATCGGCTTCTTCATGATCCTGGTCGACACCACGATCGTCTCGGTCGCCAACCCGGCCATCAAAGCCGCGCTCGATCCCACCACCGCGAATCTCGACAACGTCGTGTGGGTCACCAGCGCCTACCTGCTGACGTACTCCGTGCCGTTGCTGATCACCGGGCGGCTCGGTGATCGCTTCGGGCCGAAGAACGTCTATCTCGCGGGTCTCGCCGTGTTCACGGTGGCCTCGCTCGCCTGCGGCCTGTCGAGCAGCCTCGGGATGCTGATCGCCTTCCGCGCCGTGCAGGGATTGGGTGCCGCGCTCATGACCCCACAGACCATGGCGGTCATCACGCGCACGTTCCCGCCGGCGCAGCGCGGCGCGGCGATGGGGCTGTGGGGCGCCACCTCGGGCGTCGCGATGCTCGTGGGCCCACTGGCCGGCGGCCTGCTCGTGGACGGTCTCGGGTGGGAGTGGATCTTCTTCATCAACCTGCCGGTCGGCGTGGTCGGCTTCGTCCTGGCGTGGATCCTGGTGCCGAAGCTCGAGACGCATCCGCACCACTTCGACATCGTCGGCGTCGTGCTTTCGGCTGCGGCGCTCTTCCTCATCGTCTTCGGTCTGCAGGAGGGTGAGGCCTACGACTGGGCCGGTTGGGTCTGGGTGATGATCGTCGCCGGCGTGGTGATCCTCGCCGGGTTCCTCTGGCAGCAGGCGCGCACCCGCAGCGAGGCGCTGGTGCCGATGGAGCTGTTCCGCGACCGCAACTTCTCGGTGGCCAATATCGGTATCGCGACCGTCGGCTTCGCGGTGACGAGCATGTCGTTGCCGCTCATGTTCTTCCTGCAGCTGGCGCGCGGTCTGACGCCGACCGAGTCGGCCCTGCTGCTGGTGCCGATGGCGGTGCTGGCCGGCGTTCTGTCGCCGTTCGCCGGGCGCCTGCTGGACCGCGTCGATCCCCGGGTGCTGCTCGTGCCGGGACTCCTGCTGGTGGGCGGATCGCTGGTGCTGTACTCGGTGCTGATGAACGTCGACACTCCGATCTGGGCGTTCCTTATCCCCTCGGCGCTCATGGGTATCGGCAATGCCGGGATGTGGGGGCCGCTGGCGACCACCGCCACGCGCAACCTGCCGCGTCACCAGGCCGGCGCGGGAGCGGGCATCTACAACACCACGCGCACCGTCGGCAGCGTGCTGGGCTCGGCCGCGATCGCCGCGCTGATGCAGGCGCGGCTGGCCGCGAACCTGCCAGGTTCCGGCTCGACGGCCGACTTCAGCTCGGTCTCCCAGCTGCCCGCGCAGGTCGCGGCGCCGTTCTCGGTCGCGATGGCCGAGACGATCTTGCTGCCGGGGGGCGTGCTGCTGCTCGGCGTCGTGGTCGTGCTGTTCCTGCGTAAGCCGGAGCACCTCCGGGCTCCGCAGGGCGCGCGCGTCTGAGGACGTGACCGGAGCGTTCGGCGCCGCGACAGTGGGGGTGCGCGCGTCCGAACGCTCCGTCGCGTCCCCCGTGCAACCCAGGCGCAATCACTATGGACAGAGGTAAATTTCTTTCGTAGCATCGCCACGAAGGTTTACATCGAAGACAAGGAAGTCGAGGCGCTTTATGGCGAGCAACCTGCAGGAAATCCTGGATGAGAAGGGGAACGTCGTCCAGATGCTCCGCGACTCGCAGCTGGGCACGTACATCTACCCGGTGGTCCCGGCCGAGTTCAGCAACTGGCGCCGTGAGCAGAAGGCCTGGCGGAACGCCGCGGTGCTCTACGACCAGACCCACCACATGGTCAACTTCTTCGTGTCGGGTCCCGACGCGCTGAAGCTCTTCAGCGACACCGGCATCAACTCGTTCGCGAACTTCCCCGTCGGGGTCGCGAAGCAGTTCGTGCCCACCGCCTCCAACGGTGGCGTCATCGGTGACGGCATCCTGTTCCACGAGGCGCAGGACGAGTATGTCTACGTCGGCCGCGCGCCCGGTGCCAACTGGCTGCAGTTCCATGCCGAGACCGGTGGCTATGACGTGTCCTTCCGGTACGACGACCGTTCGCCGTCGCGCCCGTACGGCCAGGCCGTGCAGCGCGAGACCTACCGGTTCCAGATCCAGGGCCCGAACGCGTGGGCCATCATCGAGAAGCTCAACGGCGGCACCCTCGAGCCGGTGAAGTTCTTCCACCTGGGAGAGTTGACGATCGCCGGCGAGCAGGTGAGCACGCTTCGTCACGGCATGGCCGGTGCGCCCGGGCTGGAGTTGTGGGGCCCGTACGAACAGCACGGCAAGATTCGCGAGGCCATCCTCGAAGCCGGCCAGGAGTTCGGCATCGAGCCCTGTGGATCGCGGGCGTACTCCTCCAACACCCTCGAGTCGGGCTGGATCCCGTCGCCGCTGCCGGCGATCTACTCCAGCGAGGCCGAGCGGGCCTACCGCGAGTGGCTGCCGGTGGACAGCTATGAGGCGATCAATGCCATTGCTGGTTCCTTCGTCTCCGAGAACATCGAGGACTACTACCTGAACCCCTGGGAGCTCGGGTACGGCTCGTTCGTGAAGTTCGACCACGACTTCGTCGGTCGGGACGCGCTGGAGAAGATCGACCCGGCGGAGCAGCGGCGCAAGGTCACGCTCGCCTGGAACGATGAGGACCTGGGCAAGATCCTGACGAGCGTGATCGACCGGCAGGGCCCCGGCTACCAGTTCTTCGACCTGCCGAACGCGAACTACGGATCCTCGAACTTCGATGCCGTGATCGACGCAGACGGCAACAACGTCGGGCTCTCGCTGTTCACCGGTGTCACGGCGAACGAGAAGCGCGGCCTGTCGCTGGCGACCGTGGACGCCGACGTGCCCGTCGGCGCCGAGGTGCGCGTGGTCTGGGGTGAGCCTGACGGCGGTTCCGGCAAGACGACGGTCGAGCCGCACGAGCAGATCGCCGTGCGCGCGATCGTCAGCCCCGTTCCCTACGCCGAGACCGCCCGTACCGAGTATCACGGCGGCTGGCGCACCGCCCGCTGATCCCGCTGCGCTGCCGCGCCGAGTCCATCCCCGTCGCGCGAATCCACCCGATTCGCGTCGAACGAGTGGGTGGACTCGGCGTTTGCGGCGGAGATCAGTCGCCGTGGATCACCTGGAACCGCCCCGACGATCCGCGGATGGCGCGCGCGACCGTCTCGAACAGCCAGTCGAGTGCGGCGGCGTGCTGCGTCGTGGAGCGACGGTAGAGCCGTACCTCCACCGGGGGCATCTCGAACGGCAGCGGCCGCACCACGAGTGGCCAGGTGCGCGCCCATCCCTCCGCGATGGTGTCCGGCATGGTCGCGACCAGCTCGCGGTCGCCCGCCAGCAGCGGGGGGAGTGAGGCGAACTGGCGGAGCGCGATGCGCGGTTCGATCTCCACTCCGAGCCGTCTGAGCGTCATATCGAGCGCGGGCCCGCCGGAGTCGCCCGCGACTACCGCGTGCGCGGCGGCGGCGTAGTCGTCGAGGTCGAACCCGACGTCGGCGAGCGGATGCCGGGCCGCCATCACGAGTCCGTAGGCCTGGGTCTTCAGCAGCACCCGTTCGAAGCCGCCTGGCACGGCCGAGGGCGTGACCGCCAGGTCGACGACACCGCGGCCCAGCCATTCCGGCAGCGCGGCGACATCCATCGTGACGACCTCCACGCGCATCCGCGGAGCGTGTCGCCTGATCGCCGCCACGATCGCGGGCAGCCAGCCGATCTCGCCGAGCTCAGACAGTGCGATGCGGAACAGCCGCACCGAGTCCGCCGGATCGAATCGGTGCACGCCGTCGAGCGTGCGGTCCACCGCGGACAGCGCCTCGCGGAATCCGGGATACACGCTCTCGGCGAGTGGTGTCGGCACCATCAACCGCCCGGTCCTGGTGAACAGGGGGTCGTCGAGCTCGCGTCGCAGCCGGCCTAGCGCCTGGCTGACGGCGGGTTGTGTCACGTACAGGCGTGCTGCCGCCGCAGTCAGGCTGCGGGTCTCGGTGACCGCGACGAAGACGCGGATGAGGTTCAGATCCACGGCATTCGCTCCCTCACGCATCCTTGCGTCTCCATAAGCATCAATTATCCGCGGAACCGCCGCCGATAGGCAGCTGTTCCTAAAGTGGAGACGTATCGAACGAAGGAGTTCCCATGGTCATTTCCGCAGCCGCTGCGATCACCGCCGCCGGAGGAGCCGTCCCGCTGTTGCGCAATGCGCAGGCGCGACCCACAATCTTCCCGGTCACGCCGGAGTTCACGAACTGGCGCAGCGAGCAGCGTTCGTGGTCGCAGACGGTCGCGCTGCTGGACCAGTCGCACCACATGACCGATCTGTTCATCTCGGGCCCCGATGCGCTGCGGCTGCTGCGCGACACCGCCGTCAACAGCTTCGCCGACTTCCCGGTGGACGCCGCGAAGCAGTTCGTCGCCGTGAATCACGAGGGCTATCTCATCGGCGACGCCATCCTGTTCCACCTCGAGGAGGACGAGTACGACCTCGTCGGCTGGTACATGGTGCTCGACTGGGTGCAGTACATCGGCGAGACCGGCGACTACGACGTGACCTTCCGTCGCGACGCCAACACCCTCATGCGCGAGCCCGGCATCCCGCCCGAGCTCTACCGCTACGAGCTGCAGGGGCCGAACGCGCTCGCACTGGTGGAGAAGCTCATCGGCGGTTCTGTGCCGCACACCAAGTTCTTCGGCATGTCCCGCCTGCGGGTCGCCGGCGTCGAGGTCCGCTCGCTCCGCCACGGCATGGCGGGTCAGCCCGGCTTCGAGCTGTTCGGTCCGTGGGCCGACGGCGAGCGGGTGCTCGCCGCGATCCTCGAGGCCGGTGAGGGACTCGACCTGGTGCGGGTCGGTGCGCGGGCGTACTCCTCCGCGAATCTCGAGTCGGCGTGGGTGCCGTCGCCGCTCCCGGCGATCTTCACCGGCGAGGGATCCGCGGACTACCTCGCCTGGCTCCCGGCGAGCCGGGCCGGATCGTTGGCCGGCAGCTTCGTCTCAGAAGACATCGAGGACTACTACCTGACCCCCTACGACCTCGGCTACGGCCGCAGCGTCGCGTTCGACCATGACTTCATCGGGCGGGCGGCCCTCGAGCGGTTCGCCGCCGCTCCGCAGCGCCGTAAGGTGACGCTGGTGTGGGATGCCGAGGACCTGGCCGCGATCATCGCCTCCTATGTGGGGGATGAGCTGCCGGCGAAGTTCATCGAGTTCCCGAAGGCCCGCTACGGGCTGTACCAGGTCGACCGGGTGCACGTCGACGGCGCGGCTGTCGGGCTGTCCCACGATGTCGGCTACATCACGGGTCTGCAGTCCTTCGTGTCGCTCGCCAGCATCGACGAGGCCCATGCCGAGCCGGGCACGCGTGTCACGGTCGTGTGGGGGGAGTCACCGAACTCGACGAAGCCGGCCGTCGAGCCGCACCGTCAGGTCGAGGTGCACGCGACCGTCGCCCCTGCGCCCTTCTCCGCCTTCGCTCGCGAGAACTACCGCAAGGGGTGACCGGGCGTCGGGATTCGACTCAGACGGCGCAGCCGCACGCCGGGCAGGACACGAGCCCTCGGTGGTGCGGCTGAGGACGGGCATGCCCACTGCCGCGGAGAAGTGACGGATCACCGCGGCTGCAGCATCGTGGCCACGACCCGCCACGAACGCGCGGAGACGCCGGCGTCCGGGCGCGGCCCATGCCAGGTCGCGCCCTCGGATCCGCGGGCGTAGGTCTCCGCGAGACTGCGGGACACGCCCGCCGCCGCGATCCGCAGCGTCTCGATCGCCCCATGCCTCGGATCGTCGTCGTTCGGCACCACGGCACCGAGCGCGGCATAGACGGATCCGTCGGGACCGGTGACAGGAACCGCGATGCCGCGGGCATCCTCGTGGATATGGCCTCGGTTGTCGGCGACGCCCTCCGAGCGCACCGCGCGCAGCGCGCGGCGCAGCCCGGTGGCGTTGCGGATCGTGTGCGCGGTGTAGGGGCGCAGCCCGCTTGCTATCAGCGCGTCCACGACGTCGTCGCCGGCATGGGCGAGCAGAACCAGTCCGCTGGAGGAGGCGTGCGCGGGAGTGCGACCGCCGATGAGCGTCGCATTGACCACGGCGTCGCGGGCCGAGATGCGCTCGACGAACAGCACGTCGGTGCCGGTCAGCACTCCCAACTGCAGGTGCTGACGGATGCGGGCATGGGCCGCGTGCATCCACGGTCGTGCGACTTCGCGCAATCCGACGGCCCCGGGGGTGCGGGAGGCGTACTCCCATAGCCGCACCCCCAGGCGGTATGTGCGGTCCGGAAGGCGGTCGATGAGTCCTTCTGCGCTCAGCTCCGTCACCAGCCGGTGCGCGGTGGATGGCGCAAGGTCGGCGGCTTCGGCGATCTCGCCGAGGGTGCGGTACGGATGCAGCGCATCGAAGGCGTCAAGCACTCTCAGATGACGGTGCAGCGATGACTCGCCCGCCGATGCTCGCGCCATCGCGACCTCCTGCGCCGAGCCTAACGCCCGGCGCCGCCTCAGCGGTTCGCGCGATAGACCGTCCGTGCCCACTCGTGATACGGGGCGGGCGCGACGGTGGCGCGGATGCGCACCTGACGGTGCCGGGCGTCCACGGCGCGCTTGCGTGAGATCGGATCCTCTCCCCACACCACCTCGACCTGATCCCCGTCGGCGATGTCGGCGTCGAGCGTGGCGAGCGAGACATAGAGCTGGTCGTAGGCGAGGTAGCCGGCGTCGGTGGAGACCCCGACGCGCTTCCCGTCGCGCAGCACCTCGTCGAGCTGGTAGAAGCCATATCGCGCCTTCGGGAAGTCGAGGAACTTCGCCGGCACCCCCGGCTCGAGCTGGGAGCGCACCACGGCGGACACATCTTCCGGGTCCCAGAGCAGCGTCACCTTGCGACGTCGCTGGTTCGCCGCGTGCCGCTCGAGCGCGGCGCGACCGTGGAAGTCGTGGTCGAAGCGCACGGACCGGCCCAGGCCCAGGTCGTACGGCGTCATGTAATAGTCGCGCACGTCCTCCAAGAGGAGCGAGCCGGCGATGGATCCGATGCGCGCCGCCGGCAGCCACTCCCGGTACTCCGCCAGATCGTCGTCGAACACGGCGGGGAAGGGTGTCGGCACCCACCCGGACTCGAGCGGTGTGGCGGAGTACGCCTTCGCGCCGACCCGATGGATGCCCTGCTCCCGGCCGGCGTCGAGGATCGCGTCGAGGACGACCTCGTGGTCCTCCCAGGGGCCGTAGATTTCGAGACCGGGCTGCCCGGCCATACCGTGGCGCAACGCACGCACCGGGCGGCCGGCGATCGTCAGCTCGGCGATGTGGAAGAACGCCACCCCGGGGAGGTCGTGGCCGAGCAGCGACCTGAACACCTCGAGCGCCCGCGGCCCCTGCACCTCGTACCGGTAGAACGTGGGCGGCACGTCGCGACCGTGCGAGTTCGCCTCCAGACGGTAGCGCACATCCTTGCCGGTGCTCTGCGCCTTCTCGATGTTGAATCGCACCCAGTCGATGAGGATGTGGTGCCCCACCAGCACGATCCCTTCCGGGCCGTCGGAGTTGTAGAACAGGATGCCGTCGCCGATGAGGTATCCGTCGTGGTTCACGCAGATCAGCTGCTTCGCGATCCCGGGACGGAACGTTGCGAAGGTGTTCGGGGAGATCGACGCCAGCAGCGGAAGCAGGTCGCTGCCATCGAGGAACAGCTGGGTCATGTGGTGCGACTGGTCGAGCACGGCGACCGTGGTGTTCCAGGAGCGCTGCTCGTCGCGCCAGTTCGTGAACTCCGGGGCGACGGGGAAGGTGAACGCGGGCCAGTCCGCGTCGCGCAGGAGTGCGACCGGTCCACCCGCTCGCGTGATCGCCTGCTCAAGGGATTCGAATGTCATCATCGACGTCCTTTCGTGACCCGTCGATCATGCGCGCGGTCGATGCGCCGCGCGCCGCCGTTTCGTTTCAATGGAAATTGCGACCCTCCGCGAAGCCCGGTTTCCCCTCTGTTGCCGAATCGTCACGCCAACATTGTTGACAAGCTGTGAGTGCGCTCGTAGCGTCCCATGCGAGGGGTCTGAATCCCTTCCGTCGTAGGCAAAGACGCAACGACTCGAAAGGCGGCCGATGGCGGCTCGATTGGCAATGAAAGACGTGAACCTCCGTTTCGGTGGGATCACGGTTCTCCATGACGTGGGCTTCGATGTCGACCCTGGCGAGATCTTCGGCCTGGTCGGACCCAACGGCGCCGGCAAGACATCGCTGTTCAACTGCATCAGCGGTCACTACAAGCCCGGTTCCGGGTCGATCACGATCGACGGGCAGGAGGTGCGTGGCCAATCGCCGGCGAAAATGGCACGGCACGGGCTGGCGCGGACCTTCCAGCATCCGGCGCTCCAGCTCGCCTCGAGCGTGCTCGACAACGTCCTGCTCGGCGCGTACTCGCGTCTGCCCGGCAGCCCGGTCGAATGGGCGCTCCGCCTCCCTCGCACTGCCAAGGCGGATCGCGCGGCGCGCGACGAAGCGCTGACGCTGCTCGAACGGATGGGGCTGGGATGGGCGGCGGACGTCGAGGCGGATGAGCTCTCCCACGGCCTGCACAAGTCGATCGAGCTGTGCCGCGCGCTGATGATCCACCCGACCCTCCTGCTGCTCGACGAGCCCGCCGCGGGGCTCAGCCACGGCGAGGTGGAGCAGCTGATCGCGACCGTCAAGCGGCTCCGCGACGAAGACGGAATGACGGTCGTCGTCGTCGAGCACAACATGTCGCTGATCGCCGAGATCACCGACCGCGTCCTCGTCCTGGACCACGGCCGCTCGCTCATGACGGGCACCGCTGCCCAGGCCCAATCCGATCCCCGGGTCATCGAGGCGTACCTGGGAGTCCCGGATGCTGCTTGAGCTCTCCCACATCACCGCGGCATACGGTCCGGTTCAGGTCCTCGAAGACGTGTCGCTGAGCGTTCCGGAGGGCGGGGCCGTCGGGATCCTCGGCGCGAACGGCGCCGGGAAGACCACGACGCTGCGCGCGATCAGCGGGACGGTCCGGGTTCCGAATGGGTCGATCGCGTTCGACGGCGCATCCATCCGCGGGCGGCGTCCCGAACAGGTCGCCGCGCTCGGGATCGCGCACGTGCCCGAGGGGCGAGGCACCCTCGGCAACCTCTCGGTGCGCGACAACCTGCTGGTCGGTGCCTACCTGCGGCGCGATCACCATCAGGTCGAGCAGGACATCGACTTCTTGCTCGACCTGTTCCCGAACCTCCGCCAGCGTTACAAGTCCAACGGCTCCGCGCTCTCCGGGGGGGAGCAGCAGATGATGGCGGTCGGCCGGGCGTTCATGTCGAAGCCGCGCCTGCTCGTGCTCGACGAGCCCTCGCTCGGACTGGCGCCCTCCACCGCGAAGGACGTCTACGCGGCCATCCGCCGGCTCCGTCTCGAATCCGGCATCGCGATGCTCGTCGTCGAGCAGAACGCGAACCTCGCGTTCTCGATCGTCGACTCGGCGGTCGTCCTGGAGACCGGGCGGAGCATTCTGGGCGGCACGACCGCCGAACTCCAAGGCAACGACGAGATCAGGAAGGCCTACCTCGGGGTTTGATCATGCAGCTGTTCATCCAACTCATCATCGACGGGCTCGGAACCGGGGCCGTATACGCCGCGATCGCGCTCGCCATCGTCCTCGTCAACCAGGCGACGGGCATCGTCAACTTCGCCCAAGGGGGTCTCGCGGTTCTCAGCGCCTACATCGCGCTCGCCCTCGTGAACGCGTTCACGCCGCTCGTCGGCGGCACCCTCGCCCTCGTGATCGCCATCCTGCTCGCCGCGGTGATCTCCTTCTTCCTGGGGGCGCTGATCGAGCGGTTCATCATCCGCCGTTTCGAGGGCGGCGACCCCGACACCGCGACCGTCGCGACGATCGGCCTGCTCACGCTGGTGACCGGTCTGTGCGGCATCATCTGGGGGTACAACTACCTCAGCTTCCCCTGGTTCTTCTCGACCGGTGCGGCGTTCACCGTGGGCGGCATCACCATCAGCTGGTGGTCGGTCATGTCGGTCATTGCGATCGTCGTGATCATGGGTCTGCTCCAGGCGCTGTTCGCCGGGACGAAGCTCGGCCTCGCGCTGCGGGCGGTCGCCGACAACCCGCAGTCCGCGGCGCTGTCGGGCCTCCGGGTCGGCCGGCTCCTCATGGTCGGCTGGGGCCTCGCCGCCGTGCTCGGATCCATCGCCGGCGTCATCATCGCGCCGAAGCTGCAGATGGCGCCGCAGATGCTCGACGAGGTGCTCATCTACGCGCTCGCCGCCGTCGTCATCGGCGGCCTCGACTCTCCGGTGGGCGCGGTCGTCGCGGCATTCGGCATCTCGGTCGTGCAGAACCTCGTCGCCGTCTACGTCGAGTTCATCGGATCCGACCTGAAGATCATCGTGCCGTTCGTGATCGTCGTCCTCGTCCTGGCGCTGCGCCCGCAAGGGCTGTTCGGGCGCAAGCAGGTGGTGCGGGTATGAGCGGGCTCAGCGCGCCGAACACGGCACTGATCCGTGCGGCCGGCGCTCCGACGCCGTGGTGGCGGACGAGGTGGTTCCGATGGGTGCTCGCCGTCGTCATCGCCGCGGTTCTCATCGCATTCCCCCTGGTGGGGGTGGGGTCGGAGTCGTCGTCGGTGTTCGCCGACCAGATCGCCGCGAAGATCGCGGTCTTCGCCGTGGCGGTGCTTGGGCTCAACGTCGTCATGGGGTACACCGGACAGGTCTCGCTGGGACAGCCGTTCTTCATCGGTGTCGGCGCGTACACCTCCGCCGCGGTCATCATGTCGGGCTGGGGCAGCGCGCTCGGCTTCGGAGGTGTGCTGATCGGCTTGGTGCTCGCCGTCGCGTTCGCCGGCGTGGTCGGCTACTTCATCGCGCTGGCCGCCGCGCGCCTGCGTGGCCTCGCCATCGCGATGGTGACCATCGCGCTCCCGCTGGTGGGGGCGCCGCTGGCCAAGCGCTTCCCGGAGCTCACCGGCGGTGCACAGGGCGAATACGTCAATTTCTCGCGGGCGCCGGAGTGGACCGGACTCGCCGACGACCAGTGGCAGTACTACCTCTGCGTCGTGATCGCCGCCATCGTCTTCGCGCTCGTCTTCTTCCTGGTGCGTGGGAAGTACGGTCGCGCGTTCGCGATCGTCAAGTCGAACGAGGCGGTCGCGAGCGCGATGGGGATCTCGCCCTACCGGACGAAGGTGCTCGCGATGACGATCGCCGCGATGATCGGCGGCGTCGCGGGATTCCTGTACCTCATCCCGAACAGTTACGTCTCCCCGGACATCATGAGCTTCGGGCATTCGATCGAGCTCGTCATCGCGACGATCGTCGGCGGCTCGGGGAGCATTGTCGGGTCGATCATCGGCGGGGCCTACTACGTGCTCCTGCCCATCGGCACGAATGCGATCAACCCGAGCTCGAACGACGTCGTCGAGGGCATCGTCATCCTCGCGACGCTGTTCCTCCTCCCCGGAGGTCTCGCCAGTCTTCCGCGGGTTCTCCGCCGGCTGTCCCGGCGGCGCGACCGCGGCCACCGCGTCGGGCCGGGCGCCCCGCCCGCCCCGGACGTTCAGAAAACACCTCACCAACGCAGCTGAATAGGAATGGTCCCATGAAAATGACCCCCAACCCCCGGAGATCGCTGATGATCGCCGGGGCCAGCCTCGGCGTCGTCGCGCTCGCGCTGACCGGATGCTCGCGAGGAGGCGGCGACACGGCCACGAGCGATCCCGGCATCACCGACACGACCCTGACCTTCGGCATCACCACGCCGATCACTGGCGGAACCGCCGGACCGGGCAACTGCACGGCGGACGGCGCGATCGCCTACTTTGGCGGAGTGAACGCCGACGGCGGAGTCACATTCGGCGACGGCAAGACCCGGAAGATCGAGATCAAGGTCTACGACGACAAGTACGACGCCTCCCAGGCCCTCACGAACTTCCAGCAGATGCAGACCGACGGCGTATTCGCCGCCGGCCTCGGCCTGGGCACGCCGACGAACCAGGCCTGGCGGCAGGCCGCGGAGGATGCAGGGTTCCCGCAGGCGCTGGTCATGACCGGCGACCCGACGTTCTCCGACAACGAGACGAACCCCTATGCGATCGGTCTCGTCCCGACCTACCAGATGGAGGGCCAGGCGCTCGGTGAGCTCGTCGCCAGTGACGGCCAGCCGCACACGGTCGCGATCCTGGCGCAGAACGACGACTACGGCTCGGGCTACGTGGAGGGCTTCAAAGCGGGCATCGCGGGCTCCGACAATGTGACGATCGCGACAGAGGACACCTATGAGGTGCCCGCCGGCGGCGCCGCGGCCGACGTGTCGAGCCAGATCACTGAGCTCGCGGCGACCGGAGCCGACGTGCTTCTCAACGCGGTGTCGATCGTGCCGACGGTCATGAACGAGTTGACGCAGATGGCGTCGATCGGCTGGACGCCCAGCCTGCTCCTGCCGTCGAACACGAGCAGCCCCGGCGGTGTGCTCACCGCGTCCGGTGCAGACCTCACGAAGTTCCCGGGCATCTACACCACCGGGTTCTCGAACGTGGCGGCGGCGCCGGACTTCGCCACCTCGACCGACGGGCAGACCTTCCTCGACGCGATCACCAATGCCGACTACTTCGAAGGCACCGGTGTCTCCGCGCAGAGCGGGGTGCCCGACTTCCCGCACTGCGTCTGGAGCTGGCAGGGCGCGCAGATCCTCGAGCAGGCGTTCGAGAAGATGACCTCCCCCACGCGGGAGTCGTTCATCGAAGCGTTGAAGAGCATCTCCGGGTTCACCCCCGATTTCGCACTCGAGGGCATCTCGATCGACACCACGACCGGTGACTCGCCGGCCGTCACGGGTGTCGTCGCGCAGAAGTACAACGGCAAGGGCTACGCCGTGGCCACGCAGCTCGGCTGACCTCGACCGGCAGGTCTACGGCCCGGGTGGATCCGTCCACCCGGGCCGCATCTGTGCGCGAGGTGACGGACTGCTCGGCGCGGTGCGTCCGAGAGGGGATGCCGCTAGTCGAGCGTGCGGAGCAGTTCGACGATGCCCCGCAGGTGCGCGCGCGTCGCGGCTTCGGCCGCCTCCGCGTCACCGGCGAGCACCGCATCGATGATCGCGATGTGCTCGGGCGCCGACTGTGCGGCGCGCCCCGGGTGGAACGCGAGGCGGAACTGGTGCCTCGCGGTCTGGGCCCGCAGCCGTTCCAGCAGCGTCGTCGCGGTGGCGTGGCCGCTGGCATCCCGCAGCAGCGCATCGAGTTCCTGGTTCAGGCGCGAGTACTCGACGAGGTCGCCCCGCGTGACAGCCCCCTCGATGCCGCCGCGCAGCATCCGCAGGCGCTCGGCGTCGGCGTCCGTGAGGCGCTCGGCGGCCTTGCGTGCGCACAGCGACTCCAAGCCGATGCGCACCTCGACGATCTCGACCGCCTCATCGACGGTGAGGGCGCGCACGCGCGCACCCCGATTGGGGAGGCGTTCGATGAGGCCCTCCCCGGCGAGCGCCACCAGCGCGGTGCGAACCGCCGCGCGGGTCGTCTCGAACTGCTCGGTCAGGTCGGCCTCGATGAGCCGCTGGCGGGGGACGAAGTCGCCGTGGAGTATCGCGTCGCGGATGCGGTCGGTGACTTCCGCGGCCGGTGCTGCGCCGATGGTGGTCATGATCGTCCTTTCGCGGGGGAACGCCGCGGGGACACGACGGGACTCGCTGGCCGATGCGGGTGACATCGCCACCAATATTGTCGCCGACCGGCAGGATCGACGGTGCCACGCCGCAGAGAGGCCCAGTGCGGGAGTCGAAGATCCCGCGACGGTGAGGACTCCGACGGCCGATTCAGGTCGCCGCGGGAATCCGTCCAATGAGGACGGGACGGGAAAGCGGTCTGTGAACGGGGCGGATCAGGCCGTGGCCGGCCCGCTCAGACGGTCGACCAGGGCGAGCCCGCGGCGGGCCCAGGCGATCTCGCCACGGGCGCGCTCCGAGAGACCCTCATAGGTGAAACGCTTGTATTCGATGGTGCGCTCCCGGTCGAGATCCGAGGTGACCTCGAGACGGCGCATGAGCATGGGGTTGTCGAGGTTCTCGACGTGGGAGAGTTCGCCCCGGAACTGTGCCAGCTCACCCTCCCAGTGCGCGATGTGTCCGCGGAGGAAAGCCCGGGCCGCGTCCGGTTCGGCCGATTCGAGATAGGCGGCGCGCAGATGCGCGGGATCGCGGAAGCGTTGGTAGTCCAGCGGCCCATTCATCCAGTCGAGGAAGGCCTGCTCACCGGCGGGCGTGACGTGGTAGAGCCGCCGCATCCCCCGTTCGCCGCGCGCCTGATCCTCACTTTCGACCAGGCCCTCGGCGGCCATCTTCCGCAGCTCGGGGTAGATCTGCGAATCCGGCGCATGCCAGACATGACCGACCGACAGCGAGAACTGCTTCTGCAGGTCGTAGCCCGACTGCGGTCCCACTCGTAGGATCGCCAGCAATGCGTATCGCAGACTCATGGCATCCCTTTCCTTGACCCGTGGGAACGACGCTAGCGCTCAGACGCGCCCGCACAGACCAAGAGACCGGGCCGTGCCGCCGAGACCGGGCTGAAGCCCAGGATCTCGGCGGCCGGTTCCGGTCTCATGATCGATCAGGAGGCGGGACGCCGACGTCGTCAGTCGTTCGCGTACCCGGTGCGCCAGCCGCCCTGGTAGGTCTGGCGGGCGACGGTCGAGTAGGGGACCGGGCTCACCACGACGCGGACATCGGTCTGCTCGTGCGGCTCGACGGAGGCCTTCGAGGTGCCGCCGTTCGGCTCGCCCCAGATGACTTTCAACTCGGTGCCCTCGGGGACGTCGGGGTTGACGACACCCAGCGACAGACCGCGACGCTCGTTGGCGCTGTAGCCGGTGAACATCGAGTAGCCCACGATGTTGCCGTCGGCATCCACGATGGAGTCGTAGTTGGCCGAGCCGTAGTTGGCCAGCGGCAGGTCGAAGAACTTGTAGTTCGGGCCGTCGACGTTCAGCAGCGACGTCCACACCTTGCCGAGGTCGTCGGCGTCCCAGGCGAGCGTGACCTTCTTGCGCTCGGAGGCGGGGTCGACCTTCTCCAGTGCGTCGCGGCCGATGAAATCGTGGTCGAACTTCACGAACGTGCCGTAGCCGAGCTCCCACGGGCTCAGGTAGTAGTCCTCGATGTTGTCGGACACGAAGGAGCCGGCCAGCGTGCCGGTCGCCTCGTAGCTGTCGATGCCGAGCCACTCGCGGTAGCCGCGCTCGGCCTCGCCGGTGTAGATCGCGGGGGGCGGCGAGGGGATCCAGCCCGACTCCAGCGTGTTCGAGGGGTAGGCGCGCGAGCCGACCGGCAGCAGGCCGAACTCCTTGCCGGC
>JAATGR010000129.1 GCA_015654575.1 Actinomycetales bacterium | reverse complement strand
TCGACCGTGCCCATCAAGGACACGATCGAGGCGTTCGATGCGATCGTCAAGGGCGACTTCGACCACGTGGCCGAGCAGGCGTTCTTCAACGTCGGAGGCATCTCCGACGTGGAAGAGAAGTGGGCGCAGATCCAGAAGGAGAACGGCTGACATGCCGCTGCAGGTGAGTCTGGTCTCCGCCAGCGCGGAGGTCTGGTCGGGTGAGGCGTCGCTGGTGGTCGCCAAGACGGTCGAGGGCGAGATCGGCTTCATGGCCGGTCACGAGCCCGTGCTCGCCGTCCTCGCCGAGGGCCAGGTGCGGATCACCGAGACCTCCGGTGCGAAGGTCATCGTGGACGCGCAGGACGGCTTCGTCTCCGTAGAGCGCGACCAGGTCACGATCGTTGCAGGAAACGCCGCTCTGGTCTCCTGACCCACACCTCGTCCGCGACGCCGCCGGTGCCATGCACGGGCGGCGTCGTGCCGTTGTCGGAAGGATCTTGATGCTGCTCCTGCTTCCCCCGTCGGAGACGAAGCGATCCGGCGGGCGCGGTGCGCCGCTGCGTCCGGACGCCCTGGCACTGCCGGAGCTGGCGCCGCAGCGCGAGGCAGTGGTCGCCGCGCTGGTGGCACTGTCGGCCGATCCGGAGGTCGCTGCCCGCGTGCTGAAGCTGAGCGAGCGGCAACGCGGCGAGATCGCGGACAACGCGGCATTGCGCACCGCTGCCACGATGCCGGCGGTCGACCGGTACACCGGCGTGCTGTACGACGCGCTCGACGCGGGTACGCTCGACGCGTACGCCCGGCGGTGGCTCGGAGCTCGGGCGATGATCCACTCTGCTCCCTTCGGTCCGATCGGCGCGCTCGATGAGATCCCGTCGTACCGTCTCGCCGCGGGAGCATCGCTGCCGGGGCTGCCGGCGCTGCGCCGCCACTGGGCGTCCGCGGCCACCGCAGCTGTCGCGCATGCGGCACCGTCGTTCGTCGTCGATCTGCGCTCGGAAGCCTACGTCGCGCTCGGCCCGCTGCCGGCGGACGTCCCGTCGGTCTACGTCCGGGTCGTCACGGACGAGGGCGGCGGAGCGGCGCGCGCACTGAATCACTTCAACAAGCGGACGAAAGGCCTGCTGGTGCGCGAACTCGCCGAAGGTCGGCCTCGGGTCACCTCGTTGCGGTGTCTGCGCGGGTGGCTGATCGGCCGCGGCCACCGCATCGACGAGGCTGCGGGCGAGTGGCGGCTGTACGCCGCAGCGGACGACTGACGCGCAAAGCTGAAAGAAAGCCGTGAGCCCCGCTACCATGGTGCGCGGCGGGCACAGGCTCGCCCTCACGGCCGATCCGGCCCCGACGACAGGACGACCTCCATGACGACATACGACGACACAAGCGGCGTGGGCGCCCTTCTCGCCGTCTTGCTCATCTTCATCCCGATCCTCCTCATCTTCGCGCTCGCGTTCTACCTGATCAGTTCCTTCTTCCTGATGAGGATCTTCGACAAGGCGGGCGTGGAGGGCCGGTGGCGCGCCTGGGTGCCGGTCTACAACACCCTCGTCCTCTCCAAGCTCGGCGACGTGTCGCCGTGGATCACGCTCGGCGTCATCGTGGCGGCCGGACTGCTGGGGAACATCCCGTTCGTGGGCTGGGTCTTCTGGGTGCTGGAGATCGTGACGATCGTGATGATCGGCTGGCGCGTCGGACTGAAGGTCGACAAGGACTGGTACTACCTGCTGCTGTGGATCCTCGCCGGCGTCGGCACCCTGATCTGGTACGGCATCGTCGGCCTGAGCCGCGATCCGTGGAACCCGGCGATCCGTCCGGCACCGTGGGCCAATAGCTTCCTCGCGGACAAGACGGTGTGGCGCGGGATTCCGAGCCAGGGCGGCGGGGCTGCTCCAGCAGCCCCCGCGTTCTGAGCCGCGGACACGGAGAAGGGGAGGGATCCGCGAGAGGCGGATTCCTCCCCTTCCTGGTTCGGACTACTTGATGAAGCGGAAGTTGACCGGGTACCGGTAGCTGCCGCCCGCGTTGACGCGGACGCCGCCGATGATCGAGAAGATCAGATTGGGGACCCAGAGCAGCCACCAGATGATCATCAGGAACGCGAACACCACGCCGATGTAGGGGATGAACGCCAGGATGCCGAGCACGATGTATCCGCCGATGTAGACGATGATCCACGTGATCTGCCAGTTCAGCGCTTCCTTTCCCTCGACGTTCGTCCGGGGGCCGCGGTCCTTGCCGATCAACCAGATGATCAGCGACGGCAGGAAGCCGACGATGCCGCCGATGTGCGCCCACATCGCGAGCTGCTTGTCGGCGTCCGGCGTGTAGGGAGCACCTGCGGCGTACGGCGGCTGCTGCGGGTAGCCCGCAGGCGGCTGCTGGTACTGCGGCTGCTGGTACTGCGGCGGTGTGGGCGGCTGCGGCGGGACGGGGGGCTGGTCGGGCGTCGGCGTGGAGTCGCTCATCGTCAGTCTCTCTGTAGGCGTGTGCGTGCCGCGCAGAAGCGGGCATGCATGTCACGCACAAGGTAGCCCGGTCGCGCAGGCGCCGCAACGGCTTCCTGAAAGATGTCCGTGAACTGCCAGAGCTTGTCGGATCACCAGTTGGTGAAGTTCACGACAACGCAGCTCGATCCCGCGACGACGAACGCGGCGAAGATGATGAGCGTCACCCACGCGTTTGCCGGCAGATGCTCAGGAGCCGCCTCAGCCTGCCGCTCCCCGCTGTCATCCGCCTCGGCGCTCGTCCCGGTGATGTGATCCTGACTGCTCATACCTGCTGCACCAGCTTCGTGATGTCGACCGTGAGGGTGATGGCGACGACGGCGAAGATGACGGCGACGAACGCGGTGTACATCCATTTGCCGCGATGATCCGACACCCAGAAACGCCGGAGGCTGATCGTCCCGCTCACCAGAGCCGCGAGGCTCAGCAGGATCCCGAGCGGGGTGGCGAGGACGCCGGCCACGCTGACAACCGGCGCGAGGAGGGGAAGCGCGATGTAGGTGACGAGGCAGCGCAGACCGGACACGATCATCGAGGTGCGCAGCGCACGATGCGCACCGGCCGCCTTGCTCCGATCGGTGGCCGTAATGCGCAGCATTCTCAGCATCACCCGATCGGCCGCGGTAGGGGGTTTCGCGGCCGCTCTCGGAAGGGTGACTGTCATGGGGTCTTCTCCAGCCGCTCGTCGCTGCCGATGCGAGAAATATTCACTGCCGGACAGTTTATCTCCCGCGAGCTCGAATCGGATGCGCTCGCGCCTCGCGGCGACCATCTACGGTTTTGCGGAGCGAGTGCCCGCTCACCTATCATCTGCGGGGGATCCGCTTCGGCATCGCGGCTGCGCCCCGCGGGAAGGGATGACCGTGCTCGGAAGGCTGCTGCTGCGCTACCTGCGGCCGGGGTGGTTGCTCATCGTCGGAGTGCTGGTGTTTCAGATCGCGCAGTCGTTGGCGTCGCTCTGGCTCCCCACCCTCAACGCCGACATCATCGACACCGGGGTGATCGCGGGCGACGTCGACTACATCTGGGGCGCGGGCCTGGTGATGCTGCTGGTCAGCCTCGGCCAGATCGCATGCTCGATCGTGGCGGTGTACTTCGGCTCACGGCTGGCGATGGGCGTCGGCAGGACGCTGCGATACGACCTGTTCCACCGGGTTGTCGGGTTCTCCCAGCGCGAGGTCGGCAGGTTCGGCGCGGCATCCCTCATCACCCGCACGACGAACGACGTGCAGCAGGTGCAGATGCTGGTGCAGATGTCGGCCACCGTGACGGTGTCCGCGCCCATCCTGGCGATCGGCGGCATCGTCTTCGCGATCCAGGTGGACGCCGGACTCTCGTGGCTCATGGCCGTGTCCGTGCCGATCCTGCTGGTCGTGGTGTCGGCCATCGTGGTGCGGAGCGTGCCCGCCTTCCGGGCGATGCAGGCGAGGATCGACCGCATCAACCAGATCCTGCGGGAGCAGCTCAGCGGCATCCGGGTCGTGCGGGCCTTCGTCCGCGAACGGGAGGAGCGGGCCCGGTTCGGGGACGCGAGCGGCGACGTGCGGGACACCGCGCTGCGCGCGGGAAACCTGATGGCACTCATGTTCCCCGTCGTGATGCTGGTGCTCAACGCCTCCAGCGTGGCGGTGATCTGGTTCGGCTCCTTCCAGATCGACGCCGGCACCACCCAAGTGGGCACCCTGTTCGCGTTCCTCAGCTACATGATGCAGATCCTCATGGGCGTGATGATGGCGACGTTCATGTTCATGATGATTCCGCGCGCGGCGGTGTGCGCCACGCGCATCGAAGAGGTGCTCGACACGGACTCCTCCGTGCTCGCGCCGGAGCACCCGGCCGCAGCGACCTACACCTCCGGCCGGGTGGTGTTCGACCACGTCGGCTTCGCTTACCCGGGCGCCACCGATGCCGTGCTGCACGACCTCACCTTCACGATCGAACCCGGCACCACGACGGCCGTCATCGGCTCCACGGGGGCGGGGAAGACCACGCTCATCGGACTGATCCCGCGGCTGTTCGACGCGACCGCCGGCTCGGTGAGCGTCGACGGGGTCGACGTGCGCGACCACGACCCCGACCGGCTGTGGGAGCGGATCGGACTCGTGCCGCAGCGAGCGTTCCTGTTCTCCGGCACGGTCGCCTCGAACCTGCGGTACGGCGATGCCGCGGCATCCGACGACGATCTCTGGCGGGCGCTGGAGATCGCCCAGGCGCGGGATTTCGTCGAAGCGATGCCCGGCGCGCTCAACGCCCCGGTGGCGCAGGGCGGCACGAACCTCTCGGGCGGTCAGCGCCAGCGCCTCGCGATCGCCCGTGCGCTGGTCAGACGCCCGGAAATCTATCTTTTCGACGACTCGTTCTCCGCTTTGGACCTCCGGACGGACGCAGCCCTGCGCAGCGCTCTGGACACCCGCCTGCCAGACGCGACGCGGCTGGTCGTCGCGCAGCGGGTCTCCACGATTCAGCACGCGGACCAGATCGTCGTGCTCGAGCACGGCCGCATCGTCGGCCTCGGCCGCCACAACGAACTGCTCACGGACTGCCCGACCTACCGTCAGATCGTCGAGTCCCAGCTCAGTGCGGCGGAGGCGGCATGAGCGCCACGACGCCCCGACCCGGCGTGCCGCGCAGCGGCGCCGGCGCGGAGACCCCGCGACCGCGGCCGATGGGCGGTCCGCTCGGTGCCGGGATCCCCGCGGAGAAGGCCCAGAACTTCAGCGCCGGCGTGCGGCGGCTGCTGGCCGAGATGCGTCCGGACGCGGCGCTGCTCGTGCTCGCGCTCTTCTTCGGCATCGTCAGCGTCGGGCTGAGCGTCATCGGTCCGAAGCTGCTGGGCACGGCGACCAATGTCGTGGTCGCCGGTTTCATTTCGGCCCAGCTGGGGGACCTCCCCGCGGGGACGACCGCGCAGCAGGTGATCGACCAGCTCGTCGCATCGGGCCAGCAGACCCAGGCCGACCTGCTCTCCACGACCGGGTTCGTCCCCGGCGCGGGCATGGACTTCGCCCGGCTCGGGACGATCCTGCTCTCCGTGCTCGCGATCTACCTCGTGGCGGAACTGTTCTCGTGGATGCAGGCCCGCCTGCTCAACGGAATCGTCCAGCGGGCGATGAACCGACTCCGGATGCAGGTCGAGGACAAGCTCCACCGCCTGCCGTTGTCGTACTTCGACCGGATGCAGCGGGGCGAGCTCCTCAGCCGGGTCACCAACGACGTCGACAACATCGGGCAAACGCTGCAGCAGACCCTGTCGCAGGTCATGATTTCCCTGCTGACCGTGGTCGGCGTGATCGTGATGATGTTCGTGATCTCACCGCTCCTGGCGCTGATCGCGCTCGTCACGATCCCGTTGACGCTGCTCGTCACGGTTCTCGTCGCCCGGCGTTCGCAGGCGTTGTTCGTGCAGCAATGGCGCGCCACCGGCATCCTGAACGCGCGCGTTGAGGAGACGTTCTCCGGTCACGCGCTCGTGAAGGTGTTCGGACACCGACGCGAGGCCGAGGCCGACTTCGCCGCCGAGAACGGGGCGCTGTACACGGCGTCCTTCGGGGCCCAGTTCGTCTCCGGCATCATCCAGCCGGCCATGATGTTCATCGGCAACCTTGTCTACGTGGTGATCGCTGTGGTCGGCGCACTCCAGGTGGCGGCCGGGATGATCTCGATCGGCGACGTGCAGGCGTTCATCCAGTACTCCCGCCAGTTCTCGCAGCCGCTGAGTCAGCTCGGTTCGATGGCGAACCTGCTGCAGTCGGGCGTGGCCAGCGCGGAGCGCGTGTACGAACTGCTGGACGAGGCGGAGGAGGAGCCCGACCCCGATCCCGCGCTGACCGCGCCGGCCGAGGCCGGACACCTCGCCTTCAGCGACGTGTCCTTCCGCTACATCGCCGAGCGGCCTCTGATCGACGGACTCGATCTGGACGTCCCCGCCGGGAGCTCGGTCGCGATCGTCGGACCCACCGGTGCCGGGAAGACCACCCTGGTGAACCTCCTCATGCGCTTCTACGAGATCGACGGGGGCGCCATCACGCTCGACGGCGTCGACACCCGTCGGATGACCCGCGCCGACCTGCGTTCGCGTACCGGCATGGTGCTGCAGGACACCTGGCTGTTCGGCGGCACGATCCGGGAGAACATCGCCTACGGTCGGCCGGACGCCACGGAGGACGAGATCGTCGCCGCGGCGACTGCGGCGTACGTCGACCGGTTCGTGCACGCCCTGCCCGACGGCTACGACACGGTGCTCGACGATGAGGCCGGGAACCTGTCGGTGGGCGAGCGTCAGCTCGTGACGATCGCCCGCGCGTTCCTGGCCGATCCGCGCATCCTGATCCTGGACGAGGCGACCAGCTCCGTCGACACGCGCACCGAGCTGCTGATCCAGCAGGCATCCCTCCGGCTGCGCCGGGACCGCACCTCGTTCATCATCGCGCACCGCCTCTCCACGATCCGCGACGCGGACCTGATTCTGGTGATGGAGGACGGCGCGATCGTCGAACACGGCGGCCACGACGAGCTGCTGCGCGCGCACGGCGCATACTGGCGGCTTTACAACGCGCAGTTCGAAGCGCCGGTCGATGATGAAGAAGGTAGCCGCGTCGTCACCTCCCAGTAGGATGTGAGCACGCCGTGAGCCGTGTCGTCATGACGTGGCAGCTGACCAGAGGACGTTTGCGTGACCGAGACGACGACCGAGACCCGAACGGTGTCGTTGACCTCCGGGCCGTTCGAGCTGTCCTGGGCGGCCGCGACCGATGTCGGCCGTCGCCGGGAGATCAACCAGGACGCCCTGCTGGCGCAGTATCCACTGTTCGTCGTCGCTGACGGGATGGGGGGCCATCTGGGCGGGGAGATCGCCAGCGCCTCGGCAATCGACCGGCTCGAGTCGGTGGTCACCGGCGGAACGGTCACGCCGAGACTGATCGAGAAGGCCCTCGCCAAGGCCGTCAAGGACATCGCCTCCCATCCGGAGGCCACCGACGAGGGCACCGGCACGACGGTCACGGGGGTGTATCTGGAACCGGGCGGCGGACGGCCGCACTGGGTGACCCTCAACATCGGCGACTCGCGCGTGTATCTGCTGCGCGACGACAGTCTCGTGCAGGTCACCACGGACCACTCCGTGGTGCAAGAACTCGTGGCCGCGGGGCGTCTCAGCCCCGACGAGGTCGAGAACCACCCCTACGGCAACGTCATCACCCGAGCAGTCGGGCCGAGCGACGGCGTGCGCCCGGACTACGTCCGCCTCGACGTCGTCGACGGCGACCGTTTCGTGATCTGCTCGGACGGGCTCACCAAGGAGCTCACCGACTACGGCATCACCCACTTCCTGCGTGAGCATCCCGATCCCGCGGACGCCGTCGATGCGATGCTCCACGCGGCGCTGGAGAACGGCGGCCGGGACAACGTGACAGCCATCGTGCTGAACGTGGCACGCGTCGACTGAGGGTTCGCGCTGCCGCGGTGCGTGCGGTGGGTGCGTGTGCCGCTGCGCGGTGGGTACGTCCGTCGGATCAGGTGATTCGCCCCGTTCACACGAGAATCCGCGCGGAACGGCCTGAACCGGCCGAATCACCTGATCTCGCGCGCGGGTCTGCCGCCGGCGGGACCTTCCGGCCGTTCCTCCCCAGGGATGCCTGTGCGGCGCGTTCTCCACGGAGCATCCCGCCTCAGCGCGAGCGCGGCCGGAGTGCGCTGGACTCGGGGGATGCCCCGCCACAGCCCCCGTGCCCTCCGCCCTCCGGCCGCCGCTCACCGGCCGCCCTTCCCGCTGCTGGCGGCGACCGTGCCGGTGGTCGCCGCGGGCGTGTTGTGGCTGGTCACCGGTTCGACCGGTGTGCTGTGGCTCGCCGTGCTCGGTCCGTTGATGGCCGTGGCCGCCGCGCTCGACGCACGGCGCGCGGGGCGCGCGCAGCGGCGCCGCGCGGCGGCGGAGCGGACGGCGGCGACCGTCGACGCGCAGTCCCGACTCGAGCAGGCCCACGCGCGCGAGCGGGCGGAGCTGTGGGCCCGCCACCCGGACGCGGCGGCGTTCGCCGCTGCGCCCGCGGAGATCTGGCGCGCCGTCCCCGGACGGGCCGGTGTCCTCGTGATCGGTCGCGGCGCGGTCCCCAGCACGGCGCGCGTCAACGTGCGCGCCCCGGATGCCATCGGCTCGGGCGACGGAGTGGTGACGCTGCTCGACGCGCCGGTGGTGGTGCCCGCGGCCGCGGGCATTGCCGTTGCCGGACCGCCGGTGCTGGTCGCGGCCGTCGTCCGCGGGCTCGTGCTGCAGTTGCTCTGTCAGCATCCGCCCGACGCGCTCGTGCTGGCCGAGCCCTGCCCGGACTGGGCGGAGAAGGCCCCTCATCGCGGTCATGGCGCGATCCGACTGCTCGTCGAACGTCCGCCTGAACCCGGGACCTTCGCGATCCTCGCCGTCGCGCCGGGAACACCGCCGCCGCCGGCGTGCCATGCGCTCCTGACCCTCGGCGCCGACGGCAGCGGCCTTCTCGACCACGATGGCCGGCTCGTCGCGGTCGAGGTGGAGGCGGTGGGCGCCGCGCAGGCGGCCGCGCTCGCGTCACGCCTGCAGGAGCGGGCCGTCGCCGATCAGTCCGCGACCCCGCTTCCCGACGAGCTCGATCTGGCAGAGCTGTTGCGGCGGATGCCGGAGCCGGGAGAGGCGGGCCTCGCCTCGCCGCTCGGAGCGGCGGTCGAGTGGCCGCTCCTCCTCGACCTCGTCGCAGACGGTCCGCACGCGGTCGTGGCCGGCATGACCGGCGGCGGGAAGAGCGAGCTCCTGACGACCTGGGTGGTGGGCATGGCCGCGCGGCACGGCCCCGAACGCGTCGTCTTCCTCCTCGTCGACTTCAAGGGCGGGACGGCGTTCCGCCGGCTGGAGTCGCTGCCGCACGTGACCGGTGTCATCACCGATCTCGACCCCTCCGGCGCGCGGCGCGCGATCGCGTCCCTGGGGGCCGAGATCCGCCGCCGCGAGCAGCAGCTCGCCTCGGCCGGTGCTCGCACGGTCGAAGGGGTCGGGCTGCCACGGCTCGTGATCGTCGTGGACGAGTTCGCGGCGCTGCTCGCCCAGGCGCCGGAGCTGGCCGCGGTGTTCACCGATGTCGCCGCGCGCGGACGAGCGCTCGGACTGCATCTGGTGCTCGGGACGCAGCGCGCCGCGGGCGTCATGCGTGAGGCGCTGCTGGCGAACTGTCCGCTGCGCGTCAGCCTGCCGGTCGCCGACGCGGCCGACAGCAGATTCCTGCTCGACACAGCGGACGCCGCGCAGGAACGCACGCCGGGCATCGCCCACGTGCGCACCGCGACCGGTCCGCGCGCTGTGCGGGTGCGCGTGGCCCTCTGCGACGACGACCTCATCGCAACGGTCGTCGCGCGCACTCCGGCCGTCGCCTCCCGAGCGACCTGGTTGCCGGAGCTGCCCGATCGGCTTCCGCTGACGGCTCTGGCGCACGGCGTGGAGGGCGCCGGCCCGGCGGGGATCCTGCTGGCCCTTGCCGACGAGCCCGAGCACCAGAGGCAGCGGCCGGTGGCGCTCGGGGCGTCCGACACCGGCCTCGCCGTGCTCGGCGGGGCATCCTCCGGTCGCTCCGCGCTGCTCGCCGCGGTCGCGGCGCAGGACCACACGGCGGTGCTGATGCCGTGCGAGCCCGAGGCCGCATGGGATCTCGTCGCGCACCTCGACGAGCATCCGCCGCCGGCCGGGACGGCGCTGATCATCGACGACCTCGACCTGCTGCTGACCCGCTTCCCGCCCGATGTGGGAAGCGCCTTCGGCGAACGGCTGGCGCTCGTATCCCGGGGCGCGGGTCTTCGACCGGTCGTCAGCGCGGGTCGCTTCGCCGGTCCGGCCGCGCGGATCGCCGAGCTGTGCTCGAGAAGGCTGCTGCTGCGGATGCCCACCCGGCTCGACCACATCGCCGCGGGCGGCGAGGCGGCGGTCTATGATCCGAACGCGCCGCGCGGCCGCGGGGTGCTCGACGGGGCGACGGTCCAGGCGGTCGATGCCGTTCCCGTGCGGCCGGCGCCCGTGGGATCGCCACCGCCGTGGCGGCCGTCGAGCGCGCCGACCGCCATCGTGGTCGCCGGGGCCGCCGCCTGCCGCCGCGTGGCGGAGGCGCTGAGCCGCGAGGGCATCCCGATGTCCTCGCCCGGAGACGACGACCCGCGGTCGCACGTCGTCGTCGGCGACGCGGACCGGTGGCAGCGGGCATGGCGTCAGCTCACCGACATCCGCGCCGCCGGCGACCTCGTCGTCGACGCCGCCTGCCTCGCCGAATACCGGGTGCTCACCGGTGAACGCACGACGCCGCTGTACTGCGAACCCGGTCGCGGCCGAGCCTGGCTGATCGCCGACGGCGACCCCGTCCGCCGCGTGCTGCTGCCCGGCCTGTCTGCCAGGGCGCGTGGCTGAGCGGCCGCGCGGCCGCGCCTGCTCAGACGACCGGGCGGATCGCGCCGACCACCGCGTCGCCGCCGGTGACCGACAGCCGCAGGCAGGATGCGGCGGCCGCCGCATCCGCGGCGCTCAGCGCCCCTGCCCGCTCCAGCAGCCGCACCGCGACGGCACCGCCCGCCCGCGCGGAGCCGTCGATGACCTTCACCGCCGCGGTCGTGCCGTCGGGCGCGACCATCACGACGACGCCCTCCGCGCCGGTCTTGGCGAACACCCCGGTGCGCTCGGCCACCGCCGTGTCGGGGCGGCCGGGGCCCGCGATGGCCCACGGCTCCGCCCGGGCCGCGCGCAGCACGCCCGCCCCGTGGCGGTGCAGCGCGAAGGGCGACCGATTGGAGGCGGTGCCCATCCGGTGCAGGGCGCGGGCGAGCCCCGCGAGACTGACCGCGGGGATCGGGGCGCCGCATCCGTCGACCGCGATCTGGGCGGGCTTCTCCCCGGTGAGCCGTTCGACCACCTGCAGCACGTGCTGCTGCAGCGGATGCGCCGGGTCGAGATAGCCGTCCTGCTCCCACCCGGAGGCCTGGCACGCCAACAGCATCGCCGCATGCTTCCCGGAGCATTCGTGGCGGATGCGCGCACGCGGGGCGTGGTCGCGCACGAGGTCGTCGCGGGTGGCCCGGTCGGCGGGCCAGGCGGGCGGGCAGCGGAGGGCGTCCTCGGTGAGCCCCGCCGCCTCGAGCATGGCGCCGACCACGGCGACGTGACGGTCGGTGCCGATGTGGCTGGCCGTCGCCAGCACGAGCTGCGCGCCGGCCAGCGGTGCGCCCGCGGTGAGGCAGGCGAGCGCCTGAAGGGGCTTCAGGGCCGAGCGCGGGAGGATCGGCGCCGCCGGATCGCCTATGCTGCGGACGACCGTCGCGTCGGGGGCGATGACGATCGCGGAACCGGCGTGACGCGATTCGACGAATCCGCTGCGTTCCAGGACGGCGAGTTCGGCGGCGGTGACGGGGAAGGTCTGCGACGGCATCCTCTCAGCCTATGACCCGTGTCAGACTGGCCCGATGATCGGCGAGCACCGCTACCTGCTGACGACCACCTGGACCGGCAACCGCGGCGACGGGACCACCGGCTACCGCGACTACGACCGTTCGGTCAGCATCCGCGTCGACGGCAAACCCGACCTGCTCGCCTCGGCCGACCGGCCGTTCCACGGCGACCCGAGCCGCTGGAACCCGGAGGACCTGCTGCTGGCAGCCCTCAGCGAATGCCACTTGCTGTCGTATCTGTACGCCTGCGTCGCGGCCGGCGTCGTGGTGGTCGGCTACCACGACCATGCGACCGCGCTGCTGCGCGAGGACGGGTGGGGCGGGGGCGAGTTCGTGGAGGCGGTGCTGCATCCGGAGGTCGTCGTCGCCGACGCCGCCATGGTGGACGCAGCGCTCGCCGCGCATACGACGGCGCACGACAACTGCTTCATCGCGACCTCGGTCGCCTTCCCGGTGCGCCACGAACCGGTCGTGACCGTCGCTGCCGGGTGACGAGCGCGGTCAGCGTCGCTCGTGGGGGAGCACCTGCTTGATGCGTTCGATCGTTCCCTGCGCAGGGGCCTCGTTGTACGACGCGGCCAGTTCCTGACCGGAGAGCGCATGGATCGCGGCCATGATCTCATCGGTCGCGCCACTGCGTGCCCGGCCCGAGGTCGCGGCGCCGTGCGCGCTGAGATCCAGCGGTTCGCCGAAGCGGACCGTGACGCGCGGGCGAAGCCGCGGGAAGTTGGCGCCCACGGGCATCGCCAGGTTCGTGCCGATGAGGCCCACCGGAACGACCGGCGCTCCGGTCTGCAGCGCCAGGAACGCGACACCCGTGCGCCCTTTGTACAGGCGTCCGTCGAGCGAGCGGGTGCCTTCCGGGTACAGGGCGATGGCCCGGCCATCCTCCAGCATGCGGCGCTGCTGGTCGAGCGCGTCCAGCGCCGCCTGCCCGGCCCCGCGCTGCACCGGGCTCGCGCCGAGACCCGTGAAGAACTCGCGCGAGATCCAGCCGCGCAGCCCGGCGCCCTCGAAGTAGCTCGCCTTCGCGAGGAAGTGCACCGTGCGGGGAGCTGCCAGCGGAATCGCGAAGGAGTCGATGAACGACAGGTGGTTGCTCGCGAGGATCAGCGGACCGGTGCGCGGCACGTTGTGCCGGCCCTCGATGCGCGGACGATAGCCCAGCCGTGCGAGCGGCGCCACCACGCGGCGTCCGAGGAAATAGAAGAAACCAGCGTCGGTCATGGCCTTCTGCTCGGCTTCGCGGGCGGTCGGCTCGGCAGTCTCGGGGCTCTCCGCTGAAGTCACCTCACGAGGGTACTCCGGATCGCATACCCCGCTGTGCATGGGATCTGCGCGGGCTCTCAGCCCACGCATGGGCAGATGCGTCAGAATAATCGGGTCCCCTTCACCATCGAATGAGGTTCTTCGTGCGCGTCCGTCCGCTCGCCCTGCTGTCCATCGCTGCCGCGTCGCTCATCGTGCTCGCCGGCTGCTCGTCGTCGAGTACCAGTACGAGCACGACCTCCAGCGCCGTCGATCTGTGCGACGCGACCGCTGCGTCCGGTGCCGCCTCCGAGGCCGTCTCGGTGACGGGTGATGTCGGGCAGGCGCCGACCGTGACCTTCACCTCCCCGCTGGACGTGGGGGACACCCAGGAGACGACGGTCGTCGTCGCGGGCACGGGCGCAGCTCTCGCCGACGGCGACTACCTCACCTATGCCTATACGGCCTACGATGCCGACACTGGCGAGCAGCTCGACGCGGGCGGATACGACCCCGCGTTGGATCCGCAGGCGATCACCGGCAGCAGCGTCATCCTCGGCCCGGCACTGGGCTGCGCGACCGTGGGAACCCGGGTCGTGACGACCTACCCCGCCACCAGCTCATCGTCGGCGGTGGTCTTCGTCATCGATGTGCTGGCCGCGGTCGCCGGTGACGAATGGTGCCAGCCGGTATCGCCCGCGACGGGTGCCGCCTTCCCGACCGTGACCTGGAACGACGACGGGTCGCCGTCGGTGACCGTTCCGACCACCGAAACCGCTCCGACCTCGGTCACCGAACAGGTGCTGACCCAGGGCGACGGCGACACGGTGGCATCGGGTGACTCGGTCACGGTCAACTATCAGCTCGCGACGTGGGCCGACGGCACCGTGGTGGAGACGAGCTGGGGCAGCACCGCCGCGACGTTCGCCACCACGGATGTCGTCGCCGGATTCGGCAACGCGCTGATCGGTCAGCAGGTCGGCACCAGCGTGCTGGTGGTCGTGCCCCCGGACTGCGGCTACAGCAGCACCAGCACGAGCGATATGGCCGGTCAGACGCTGGTGTTCGTCATTTCGATCGAGTCCGTCACGGCGTCCTGATCCGGCGCGCCGCATCCGCGGTCCTAGGCTGACAGGATGCGGCGCGTTCTGATCCTCGGCTCCACTGGTTCGATCGGCACGCAAGCGCTGGACGTCATCCGCGCGAACCCGGAGCGGTTCGAGGTCGTCGGGCTCGCCGCGGGTCACGATCGGTCGGGTCTTGCGGCGCAGGCCGCCGAGTTCGGCGTGGCCGACACCGCGCTGGGCGCCGCCGAGGCGGAGCAGCTGGTGCGCGACGTGGCAGCCGATGTGGTGCTCAACGGCATCACCGGATCGGTCGGGCTCGGCCCGACCCTCGCGGCACTGGAGGCGGGGCGCATCCTGGCCTTGGCCAACAAGGAGTCGCTGATCATCGGCGGCGAGCTGGTGACCCGTGCCGCCGCGCCCGGGCAGATCGTCCCGGTCGACTCGGAGCACTCCGCGATCGCGCAGGCGCTGCGCGCGGGCGAGGCGCGCGAGGTGCGGCGGCTGGTGGTGACGGCATCCGGGGGACCGTTCCGCGGGCGTACCCGCGCCGGTCTGGCGGACGTCACCCCCGCCGAGGCGCTCGCGCACCCCACCTGGGACATGGGCCGGGTGGTCACGACCAATTCCGCGACGCTGGTGAACAAGGGCCTTGAGGTGATCGAGGCCCACCTGCTGTTCGACGTT
>JAATGR010000133.1 GCA_015654575.1 Actinomycetales bacterium | reverse complement strand
GGCTCATGACCGAAGTACTGTGGAGCCGGCCGCCCAGCAGCGAGGGTGACGTGCACGTGTTGGTAGGGAATGTGCGGAACCGCGAGCGGCGGGTCGAACCGGATGCCGCTGTCGGTCAACGGGGTAGCGACGATGACGGCATCGGCAGAGAGGGTGTCCGCCCCGGCCACCGCGACCGAACGATCGAAGCCGATGCTCTCGGCCTTCGCATCAAGCCGGACAATCGCTCTGGCTCGATCGAGCATTGAGGCTACCAGCCGGTCATTGCCTCCATCAACGCCGTACAGGCTGCCGCCCGCCAGACCCGCCCCGATCAGCCCGACTATGCCGGGCAGTGCGAGCATGCGCGAGTCCTGGTTGTACATGTTGCGCACAATCCCGGTGCACAGCTCGTCGATCAGCTGGCGGGACACCCCGGCCTCGAACAGCAGCTCGGCGAGGCTCGACTCGATGAAACGGCCGAGACCAGCGGCCGCTATGAGCTGGGCAGGGCTGGTGAACCGCTCACCCCGTTCCAGTCGCGCGTAGAGCGACTCGAATCCGGCGAGCGTCTCTGAGACCAGGGCGACGAGTTGCTGGAGAGGCTGGCCGCCGTATCGCGCGAGCAGCGCCACGTTGACGGAATCCGAACCTCCGGTCGCCTCGAGTGCGAAGGCGGCCCCGGTCCACACACCCAGTCCCGGGATGATTCCACGCAACTCGACGTCGTCGGACCCCACCACGCCCAGCCCCGACTCGGCAAGGGCGGCGGCCAGCAGCCGATTGCTCGAGTGGAGCAGCGTTCCGCCGACCTCGATCATCGTTCCGGCGAAGGGAATGCGCCTGGCCCTGCCCCCGACATGGCCTGCAGCCTCCAACACGATGATCTCAACACAGTCGCCGAGAAGGTCACGCACTCTGCGCGCTGCGGATGCTCCAGCGACTCCCGCTCCGATGATGACGACGCGCGGGACGGCGGTGGGCACGGACATGATCAAGACTCCGATTCGTTGATAGGGATAGACAACCTGGCCGGACTCGGATTCGAAGCACCCGAACGCGGGAGCGGCTCACGCGCGAAGCAGAGGATCGCCGAGGTCGCTACCGCGCAGCCGATCGCAATCAGCCAGACGGTGATGTAGCCGCTGAGCGGAGCCGCTGTCTCCGAAGCGTCCGGCGTGTCGTGCAGCGCCAACGCGAACACCGCGGATCCGATCGTGCCCCCGGCAATCGAGACGACGTTACTCAGACCCAGGTGGCTAGCGGTGCGGTCTTTCGGGGCGCCCGCGGCGATGGCCGCGGTGAGGCCGACGTTGAGGACTCCTGCTCCCAGTCCCCCGAGCACCGCGGCGACGATGCCCTGCCAGAGCACGTCGTGAAAGGAAGTGAACCACGCGTACTCAGCCACGATGAGAAGCGGCGCGAGCCGCATGGCACACAGACGCACCTGTGCCGATCGGATTCGCCCGAACATCACCGCGACGACGATGATCACAAGAATCATACTGAGCATCAGGAGGCTCACGTCGGCCGGAGTCGCACTCATTCCGTAGCCGGTCGACTCGCGGTCGGTCGAGACGAAGGTGACGAGCGGGACGCTTGCGGCCGAGTGGCTGATCGTGAACAACGCGAGCGCGGCAAAATACGGTCCGCTACGACGGCCACGTAGCGCCAGCACGTCGATCGCCGGCGTCGAGCTGCGCACCTGCCAGCGCAGTAGCACGATCGTCGCCGTGACGCTGGCCGCCACGACCAGCCAGCCGGTCCACTCCACGTCGCCACCAAGCTTAACCAGCCCGAAACCGAGAACGACCCCGAGCATCACGGCCCCGAAAGCGAGCATGCCCACGAAGGCGCCATGCTCCGCCTGCCGCTCGCGGTCTTTCGGCAGCAGCAGAGTTAACGGAATCACGAGGGTGGTGAACACCGCCGGGATCGCGAGGACGAGCAGCAGCCCCTCCCGAAACTCCGGAATGTCACCGGAAGCGATCCCAGCATCGAGACCCCTCTGTAACGCGTCCCACGCTCCGGTCATCGTAAAAAGCTGGCCGCCAGCCGCTGTTGCAAGCACCGAGCCGACCATGAAGACGGCGACGATAGACGCGGACAGCCTACTCAGCCGCAGCTCCGCCTCGGCGGCCGTGAGGCGGATCCTGGCAAGCGCCATGCTGAACGGAACCCACACCACGGTCAACCCGAGCACGGCGAACGAAATGAAGAGTGTCACAAAATTCGTTGCGACCACTGCGAGCCACGTGGACGTAGCCGCCAGGATGACGGTGATAATGATCAGCCGGCGATGACCGAATCGGTCGCCGAGCCGGGTGAGCACGGGCAGAGCGAGCGCAGCAACAGCCGCTGTCCCCGAGTCAAAGAGGTTCCAGTCCGCATCCCGCATCCCGACGTTGCGCGCGATCGGGGCGAGCAACGGCGTGTAAAAGGCCCCGAGGATACCCTGCACGAACTGCAGGGCGAGCACCGCAACGAGCAAGCGCCAACCGAGTGAAACGCGTCGATCCGTTCGCGTTAACCCGTCGAGGTGATCCGCTGTGGTCATGTCTGCTCCCGTATCCCGCACCGCCGGATTAATACTCCGAGAAGCGTAGTTCTGACATGTGTCAAAATTGTGTGCAGGTGTCGAAAAAAGTAACAGATCACCCGAGATCTTCCGGAATGACTGCGCGGATGTGTCGCCTACCCCCACACGTGCCGAAAGCGGTGAAGCAGTCGGCATGGCGGCGACTGGCAGACCTATTCAAAGTGGCGAGTCGTCGTCGGCGTTGAGGCACTCCCTACGCTTCGCGTCTTCGAAGACAGCCAGATCGAGAGGTCGGCCCCGTGGTGCTTGTTTTCATGTCACGTTCCCGGTAAAGTTTCGTGACATGAACATGATGTCGCCGTCAGCAGTGATACGAAGTGCCCCGGAGCGGTCGTTCGTTCATGTGAACCGGCTGCCTGGGAGCCCTGCTGCCGCGCGGCAGGCGGCCTCGCGTGCTGCGCGGGGCGGAGAGTTGCTCCCTGTCCGTCGGGGTCTGTACTACCGGGGAGCGAAGACGCGGTACGGCATGACGCGTCCTCGCGTGGAAGAGGTTGCCCGGGAAGTGCTCGGGGAAGCGGGCAGCGGTCCCGCTGGCTACTCTGCTGCCCGGGAGTGGGGCGTGACGACCCAAGTTCCCTCGTCCTTCCATGTGGCGACGCTCTGGCCGACCGATCCGATCCCAGGAGTGATTCAGCATGCCAGGCGGAACAAGGAACGGGTGAACCTCAACGCGAAAGAGATCGCTCTCCTTGAGCTTCTGCGCGCCCCTGACGTGTACGTCGAAGCAGGTTGGGACGTTCTAGTCGAGCGAGTCCGGGACGCGGCTGCCAAGAAGGAAGTGCGCGAGGATGCTCTCCGCGCTGCCGTCGCTGGGGAACGGAACGCCGCCGTGCGGGAGCGCTGCACCAAGCTCGTCGCCTATCTGGTACCCCAGTGAGCGATCGGCTTCGGGAGCACCCAGACGACCTTGATGCCCTCGTCGGCCTCACGTCCGAGGCGCTCGGGATGCCTGCGGTCTATGTGGAGAAGGACTTCTGGGTCACCGAAGTGCTTCGCGCCGCGAGTGTGTCGCAGACGATGCCCCTTCCGGACGGATCGCTCGCGCCGATGACGTTCACCTTCAAGGGCGGGACGAGCCTGAGTCGGGTGTTCGGCATCGTGGAACGCTTCTCAGAAGACGTCGATCTGCTCGCAGAATTCCCTGCCGAAACCTCTTTGACTGCCCGGCACAAGATTCTGAGGGCGGTCGATACCGCCGTCAGAGAGCATCTTGCTCTCGAGGATGATCGGGTGACCGTTGGTTCCTCGACGAAGGGCGTCAAGCGCTACACGACCTACGCATACCCGACTGCAGCCCAGGATCGGTCATTGAAGGAGGGTGTGCTCCTTGAGCTCGGCAGTCGAGGTGGGACTCAGCCGTCCGCGCAACACTCGTATCGATCCCTCGTCGCACATCACGCGATCACTGTCCTCGGTGAGGATGAGTCGGAATGGGAGGAGTTCGCGGCCTTCGACGTGAACGTGCTGGCTCCCGAGCGCACCCTCTTCGAGAAACTCGCCGCTGTGCATGATGCGGCGAGTCGCAACGACACTGCCGCGCTCTTGAGGCACGGCCGCCATTTTTACGACATCCACCGTCTTGTGCGAAACCCAGAGATAGCAGCGGTGCTGAAAGCGATGGATGCCGAAGCGACGCAGAGGCTCATCGACGATATCGAGCAACAGAGCCAAGCTGCAGATTTCTCTTCGACGCCTCGGCCAACGGGCGGGTACGCGTCCAGTCCAGCGTTCGACTCGGCGCATCCTTCCCGCGACGCGATAGAGGTTGGGTACAGAGCCGCGCAGCAACTCATTTACGGGGGCGTGGTCTCTTTGGAAGAGGCCGTCGCGAGCATCCACGATGCCCGCGAACTCCTATGAGGAGCCGCGATCGCGGGACTCACCTTCCCAGTGCGGAGCTTTCGGGGACACTTCCATAAACTCCACGTAAACCTCTGACGCATCTGCCGATAGCTACCAAGCGCCGGAACCTGATGCATGCAAACCATGCAATCCATGACGTGAAATGGCGCCCTTGAAGGGGCAGCGATGCCCGGAAAATCAAGGAATCGGGCGGAACCCTCTACCTGGGGGTCAAGTGCGCAGGGCGCCTTCACAACGTCGTCATTCGACTCTTCGCGAAGGCGCTGCCGAACCGGCCGAGTATGGCTTCGAGCACGGTGCGCTGCGGCCCGCTGCCGGACGTGCACGGCGAAGTGACCTGACGGCACCCGCTTCGACCATCGGACCGCGCGTGAACTGAGCCAGCACCGACGCATCGCCAGATTGAAGCTCTCACCCGATAGAATCGGGCTGTCGACGACCCGACGGAGGTGAGCACATGAAGCGCAAGAATGTCACACACGAGGCCCTTCGTCGTGCCTCCATGCGCTCCACCCGGGCGTCGGCGGCGTCGGAGAATCGGTCGGTTCCCGCCGGCGCTGTTCGTTCCGAACGGGTCGAGCGGTTCCTCGCGGTGCGCACTCAACGCGTTTGATGGACATCGAGCCCAGCTACGGCGAGACATCGCTAGAACCGGAGGAAGCGGGCGCTCTCACCCCTCAGGTTCGCGAGATCTTCGGTGATCAGCCGCACAAGATCGAGCTTTACGAAGCTGAGCAGGCGATCAACGATGACGTCAGCATCGCGCTTCTCGACGACATCGTCGACGGACGGCTCGCGCTTCCCGAGATCCTCACGGACACGTTCCTCCGCGAGCTGCACCAGAAGCTCTACGGCGACTTATGGACGTGGGCAGACCGATACCGAACACGCGACCTCAACATCGGCGTCGGCCCTGCGCGTATCGCCATCGAGCTTCGCGGATCGCTCGACAACATCCGCTACCGGTGGGAGCACACCGACGACTGGACGCCGCGTGAGCTCGGCATCGCGGTGCACGCCTTACCGTCCGCATCCACGGCTTCGTCGACGGGAACGGACGAAGCACGCGTCTGCTCGCTGACCTCGTCTTCCTCGCGGCGCAAGACGCCGAGGCGATCGCGGAGACGTACGACTGGCGCATCGACAAGAAGGCGTACATCGCGCTATTGCGCGAGTACGACCTCACCCGAGACCCGAAACCGCTCGCCGAGTTCGTCCCCGTCCGGCGGCTCGACGACGCCGAGAACTGGTGACCAGATTGGTGACCAGAAACCCCCGGATCAGCCGGCATCAGCCGGTGGTTGCCGGTAGAGTCGTGGCCATGAGAACCGCGGAAAAACGCGGAATCTCGCCCGATCGGCGCCGTGGCGTCACCTGGTCCGAGCCCGTCAGTTGTTCTTGCTTCGAGTCCATGGTCACTGCTTCGTCCTCTCTGACTTCCTGTTGTAGTCAGAGGAGCGACCCATAGCGAAGAAATAAGGTAGCAACCTCACCGGGGTGTCTGGTAGGCGGGGCTCGCGGTCTCGACGGAGCTTTTGGTGCCTTCGGCTCGGTGCCACTCATGCGAAGACTCCGGTGCCGTGTCGCGCTCGATTTGCTTCTACGAGACACGAAGGTCAGTCCCGTCTCCGCGGCGGGAGTTCTCGTGCTCAACGGCATCCTCGCCGTCAACCACCGACCGGACCGCTGCCTGAGCACGTAACCGGCCCGCGGAACCCGAGCGCACAGGCTGCATCCGCTAGACTCGCTGGCCGGGCCGTCGTCTCTTCCTCCCGCCCCGGCGGGGGAGTCCACGATCAGCCGTGGCAACCGCGGCTGTCCGGCGGCTTCGGGAGGACACAGGCGCACATCCTGTCGCCCCGACGAACGACCCCCCACATGACAACCCCTCGGCAGCCGTGCGTCGCCGCGGGAACCAGAGGAGAACGACAGGTATGGTCACCAGCACCGTCGAGCAGCTCAGCCCCACGCGGGTCAAGCTCCACATTACGGTCCCTTCGGACGAGCTCACCCCGAGCATCCAGCACGCCTACGAGCACATCGCTCAGGATGTCCAGGTGCCCGGATTCCGCAAGGGCAAGGTCCCGGCTCCCATCATCGACCAGCGGGTCGGTCGCGGTGTCGTGCTCGAGCACGCGGTCAACGAAGGCCTCGACGGGTTCTACCGTGCCGCGGTCGAGGCCAGTGAGGTGCGCCCGATCGGCCGCCCGGAGGCCGAGATCGTCGAGCTTCCCGAGCTGAAGGACTTCTCCGGTGAGCTGAAGGTCGACGTCGAGGTCGACGTGCGCCCGGAGTTCGACCTTCCTGCCTACGAGGGCATCACCATCACGGTCGACGCGGTGGAGACCGACGACGCCGCCATCGACACCGAACTGGACGCTCTGCGCGCCCGCTTCGGCACGCTCATCACGGTGGATCGCCCGGCGGCCTCTGGCGACTTCGTCGAGCTCGATCTGGTCGCCACGATCAACGGCGCCGAGATCGACCGCGCCGACGGCGTCTCGTACGAGGTCGGCTCGGGCGAACTGCTCGAGGGCATCGACGAGGCCATCGACTCGCTGACCGCAGGCGAGGACACCACGTTCCGCTCCACGCTGGTCGGCGGCGACCACGCGGGCGAGGAAGCCGAGGTCGCGGTGAGCGTGAAGGCTGTCAAGGAGCGCGAGTTGCCCGACGCCGACGACGACTTCGCGCAGATGGCCAGCGAGTTCGACACCATCGACGAGCTGCGCGCATCGCTCGCTGAGCGCGTCTCGCAGCAGTCCACCTTCACGCAGGGCTCGGCGGCACGCGACAAGCTGGTCGAACAGCTCATCGAGCAGGCCGACATCCCCGTGCCCGCCGGCGTGGTCGAGGCTGAGGTGCACGCACACCTCGAGGGCGAAGGGCGCCTCGAGGACGACGAGCACCGCGCCGAGGTCACCGCCGCGAGCGAGAAGCAGTTCCGCACCCAGATGGTGCTCGACAAGCTGGCCGAGCAGACCGAGGTGCAGGTCTCGCAGGAGGAACTCACCCAGTACCTCATCCAGTCCGCCGCGCAGTACGGCATGGCGCCGCAGGAGTTCATCGAGGCGCTGCAGCAGGGCAATCAGCTGCCATCGCTGGTCGGCGAGGTCGGACGCAACAAGGCGCTCGCGATCGCGCTCGGCCGGGTGAACGTGGTCGACACCGATGGCAAGACGGTCGATCTCGCCGGCTTCGTCGCTATCGAGGACGAACCCGCCGCCGAGGCCGACGTCGTGGAAGAGGCGGAGGAGCTGACCGAGGCCGCTGCCGAGGAGCCTGTCGCGGAAGCCCCGGCGAAGAAGACCCGCGCTAAGAAGAAGGCCGACACGGAGTAACCCGCCATCGACGCGTGACACCGGGGGTGTCGTGCGGTTCAGCATCGGATGCCGCATCCGTCCTGAGTCGTGCGGCACTCCCGGTTCTCATTCCTCGCGCCGCTGGACGGACGGCTTCCGCGCCGAACATGCTGGCAGGCGTATGCCGACGGCGAACACGGACGAGGGGGCGGATCGGCGCCGGTAGATTCGTTCCCACGATCACCGAAACGGGAGTGAACATGGCCGAACCCCTTGTCGCGACGAATGTCTTCGACAGGTTGCTGAAGGACCGCATTATCTGGCTCGGTTCCGAGGTGCGCGACGACAACGCCAACGAGATCTGCGCGAAGATCCTGCTGCTCGCAGCGGAGGACTCGCAGAAGGACATCTACCTCTACGTCAACTCTCCGGGTGGATCGATCACCGCAGGAATGGCGATCTACGACACGATGCAGTTCGTCCCCAACGACATCG
>JAATGR010000229.1 GCA_015654575.1 Actinomycetales bacterium | reverse complement strand
TCGAGACCGCCGCCCGTTCCGAGACGCATGTGCTCGTCACCGCGCTCTCGGGACTCGTCGACCACACCGCACGAGTCATCGGCGGCGGGTACCCGGGAGCGTTCCGGGAGCTGCTGGGCGTCCGGGGCGAGGAGCTGCTGCCGCTTCAGCGCGGAGAGCGCGTCCGGCTGAGCGACGGGAGCACGGCGGAACGGTGGATCGAGCACCTCGTCCCGACGACGGCCCGCTCGACGGCACGCTTTTCCGATGGGCCGTTGCGCGGCCAGGAAGCGATGACACGACGCGAGCTCGGCGCCGGCGAGGTGCGCTACCTCGCCGCGGTCCTCACCGAGGAATCGTTCGGCTCTCTGGCCGGCTCCCTCGTCGATGAGCTCGGGATCAGGGCGCCTGCGGTCGCCACCGGCACCGTGGACCTCGTCCGTCGCGTGGCGGCCGACGGCACGAGCTTCCTCTTCTGCATCAACCACCGCGACGAGGACGCCGAGCTCACCGTGCACGGCGAGGACCTGCTCACGGGGCGGAGATCCCGGGGCACCGCGACGGTGCCGGCCGGCGGCGCCGCAGTCTTCAGGGAGCAGGCGGATTCGCCGATCAACGACCATCAGGACCAGAGGAAACACGTATGAGCTCGTACGAAGAACCCCGGACCGCACAGTTCCCCCCTGACTTCCTCTGGGGGACCGCGACGGCCGCGCACCAGGTGGAGGGCTCCAACCTGGCCTCCGACTGGTGGGCTCGGGAGCATCGCCCCGACACCGATCTCGATGAGCCGAGCGGTGACGCCGCCGACTCCTATCACCGCTGGCCGGACGACGTGGCGCTGGTCGCCGAGGCGGGACTGCAGGTCTACCGCTTCTCGATCGAATGGGCGCGCATCCAACCCGAGGAGGGGTGGATCTCCACGGCCCAGCTGCAGCACTACCGGCGCATGATCGACGGATGCCTCGACCGCGGCATTACCCCCATTGTCACCCTCCACCATGCGACCAACCCGCTGTGGTTCAGCCGTCGAGGCGGCTGGGCCGACGCCGCGGCGCCCGAGCGGTTCGCCCGGTACGTGGAAGCGGTGCGGCCGATGCTCGAGCACGACGTGCAGTGGGTGTGCACCATCAATGAGCCGAACATGGTCGCAACGCACCGGGATTGGGAGGCCGCCGAGATGCGCATCGTCGCGCGGCCGGAGCCCGATCCGAGGGCCTCGGAGATGCTCGTGGACGCGCATCGCAGAGCGCGCAACATCCTGTCCGACATCCCCGGCCTGAACGTGGGGTGGACGATCGGCACGCAGGACTTCGAGGCCGTTCCGGGCGCGGAGGAGGTGATGCTGAGCTATCGCTACCCGCGGGAGGACTTCTTCACCGAAGCATCGCGCGGGGACGACTTCGTCGGCGTGCAGAACTACTCGCGCAACCTCATCGGCCCGGAGGGCCCGCTGCCGCTGCCGGACGGTACGGAGACCAACATCCTCGGCTGGGAGTACTACCCGCAGTCCCTCGGTCGTGCCGTGCGGCACACCTGGGAGGTGAGCGGCGGAACGCCGGTCTTCGTCACCGAGCATGGCTTCGCGACTCGGGACGACCGACGGAGGATCGACCACACCGCCGCGGGTCTCATCAGCCTCCGCGCGGCGATGGATGCCGGCGTGGAGGTACGCGGCTACCTCTACTGGTCGCTTCTCGACAACTACGAGTGGGGCAGCTTCGCTCCGACCTTCGGCCTGGTCGACTGGGACCGAGCGACATTCGAACGGCACCCCAAGCCCTCCCTGTCCTGGTTCTCCGGCATCGCCCGCTCAGGGACGGCTGCTGTGGACGCCACGGGGCGCGCGGTGCCGAGCGAGCGATGAGCCCCGGGCGACCGGCTGAGGGCACCGGCCCGGAAGTGGAGATCACCGAGCTGAGGATCCCGGGACGGAGCGGCGTCGTCCCCGCCCGCTCCTACGGCGCATCCGATCGCGTGCTGGTCTGGGCGCACGGCGGCGGATTCCTGCACGGCGATCTTGACATGCCCGAATCCGACGAGGTCGGCCGCCAGCTCGCCCGGGCAGGCATCCGTGTGATCTCCGTCGGCTACCGTCTCATCGGCCCGGGGGTCACGTTCCCGGCGCCATCGGACGACCTAGTCGACGCGATTGAATGGGCGACGACGAGGGCCGGCGCTCGGCAATTGTTCGTCGGCGGCGCGAGCGCCGGCGCCAACCTCGTCACCGGCGCCCTGATGAGACGTCCCCGGCGCGTCCTCCCCGTCCGTCGCCTATTGCTCGCCTATCCGACGCTGCACGCCCGGCAGCCCGCGCCGGACGGCATGCTGCGCGCCCTGCTCGCCCGCACACCCGAGCCCGATGTGTTCGGGCCCGAGAATCTCCGGCGCATGTACGAGGCCTACCTCGGCGGCGACCCCGCCGACGCGCCATCGTTCGCCATCCCCGGCGAGGCTGCGCCCGCCGAGCTCGCCGCCCTTCCTCCGACAACGATCATCGCGGCGGAGCTCGATGAGCTCCGAGTCTCCGCCGAGCTGTTCGCCGCACGACTTCAGGCGTCCGGCGGCGTCGCGGACCTCCGACTGGTTCCGGGTGCTGCGCACGGTTTTCTCGATGTCCCGGGTGATCCCGCCGCCGGGAACGTCATCGGGATGATGGCGGCACAGATCCTCGAGACGACGTGACCCGCCGGAGACGAGATCCCTCGCGGGGGCTCGTGATCTCTGCGCGTCCCTCAGCGCCGTGGGAAGGGGGGCGCTGAACGCGGTTTCTCGCACCTCGATAGAAAACGCCCATCACCGGGAGTCTGAACCCCAGATCAGGGGCAATCTTGCCCTGATGCGCGAGGGGGAGTTGAACTGACCTCGACCCCCGCGCGCAGAATCACGGATCGGCGTTCAGGCTCCGAAAATCAACGATCTCAAGCGCCTCGACCGCGAACAACCACATCGAGAGGCACGCGTCTGTACGTTCGCTGGCATTTGAGGCAGCACTTTTCCTCCGTCGCGGTCTCACCGTGAATCCCGCCCCCGCGGAGTGACAAGCATCTGCCCAGCACACCTATGACGATCGGCTTACCACGGCGCGATTTTGAGGTTCTCCGCCTACTCTCGTCGCCATGGAGCTGCAACACGAGATCATCACCGTTGCGGTGCTCGCGTTCGGGCTTCTCTTCCTCGCCGCTTTCTTCGCTATGCCATGGATTGTGCAGGGCGAGCGCCGGCGGCAGCGGAAGAAAGCGCAGTCCGGAACGGTGGGAGTGTTCGACGAAGTCTTCCACCCGGAGGCGAAGAACGCCCGCGTGATGTGGGAAGCGCAAACCGAACTCCCGGCGCCCGCGCCGACGCGGGGAGACAAGCCCGACCTCGACAGCGGACACATCAGCATTCGACTTCCCAAAGACTGAGCGCCCACCATTCCCCTTCGGTCGTACTTAGTGCTCGTTGCGCTTCCGAGGCGGTGTCCGGCGGGTCGTGCAGCATCTCAATAAAAAGTGATATCACTTAGATATCAACTGAGGAGATGTGCAATGACTGTTTCGCAACTGGCACCCGTGACTGCCGAGCGGCCTGCCTGGTCGGCGCCTGGCTGGATCGGGATCCTCGCGATCGTGGTGTTCCTCGGGCTCGCGGTCGGCTCGCTCGCCATCTTCATTCCCGCGGCAGTCGTGTTCGTGGCCGCGGCGATCGTGTCGTTGGCGTCCTTGGCGATCGTCCAGCCCGGGCAGACGGTCGTCGTGCAGTTCTTCGGCCGCTACATAGGCACCGTTCGTAACCCGGGCCTGGTCTGGCTGGCACCGTTGAGCGTGCGCCAGCGTGTCGGCATCAAGGTGCAGAACTTCGAGACGAGCAAGCTGAAGGTCAACGACGCCGAGGGCAATCCGGTCGAGTTCGCCGCCATCGTGGTCTGGCGCGTCGCGGACACGGCCAAGGCGGTGTTCTCCGTGGACGATTACGCGCGGTTCGTCGCGGTGCAGGCCGAGTCGGCGCTGCGGCACATCGCGACGACCCATCCGTATGACTCTGCGGACGGCGTTTCGCTGCGCGGCTCGACGGACGTGGTCGCCGGAGAACTCGCGACCGAGGTGAGCGAGCGTGTCGAGCTGGCCGGTGTGGAGATCGTGGAGGTGCGCATCAGCCATCTCGCCTATGCGCCTGAGATCGCTCAGGCGATGCTGCGCCGGCAGCAGGCCGACGCCGTGGTCGCCGCCCGCTCCCGTATCGTCGAAGGCGCAGTCGGCATGGTCGAGCTCGCCCTCGGCCGCCTCGGCCAGAGCGATCTGGTGGAATTGGACGACGAGCGCCGCGCCTCGATGGTCAGCAACCTCATGGTCGTCCTCTGCGGGGACCAGCCGACCACACCCATCGTCAACGCGGGCACGCTCTACTCGGCGTGACCACCGAGCGCAAGCAGCTGCCGCTGCGCCTCGACCCCGCCGTGCACGACGCATTGGCGCGATGGGCCGCGGACGAGCTGCGCAGCGTCAATGCGCAGATCGAACTGCTGCTGCGCCGCGCGCTGGCTGAAGCCGGCAGGATGCCGGCGCAGAGCGGGCCTGGCGCCCGCCGCGGGCGACCCAGAAAAAACTCTGAGCACGAAACCGGGGACCCGCGCGACCCGCGCGGCGAATCGAGCGCTCCGCGCCCCTAAACGGATCGATCAGCGAGCAGTCATCGGTTTATAGTGCGCACAAGGTCGATCGGAGGTCAGGTCGGCCCCATTGCGGGCTGCACGTTGACGGAGGCGGCGACCGCCGCAGCCGGCAGCAATGCGACGGTGATTGCCGTTGTCATCTTGTCGAGACGTCTGCGTCGGCCACGGCTATCGCGCAGATCACGCCGGCGACGAACAGTCCGATCATCGCGATCGGGCTGAGGATGATGAACAGCGGAGACCCGCCTTCCACGTCCGCTGGCACATGCGGGGCGTAGGCGACTGACGCCTTGCTGTATTCGTCAGCCCGATCAGCGATGGTAAAGACCACGAATCGGTACGCGGGCAGCATGGCGACGCCGCTGGACAGCAACACGAGCATTACATAGAGGCTCGATATGCCTCGCCACGCAAGGGCCCCCGATCGCCAGACACTCGCTCGGCGGACGAGACGACTCGAGACCTCGCCGCCCGGCTGCGCCCGCTGACCGATCGGGTGCTGGCCACCGCTCGCGCGTGTCCGGGCGGTGTAGCCGGCAGCGTTCCGTACAGTTCGAGTGAGTGCGGATTTGTTCCTGACAGAGCGGATCGGCGCCTCCGCGTCGGCCGAGGAAGGGCTATTGCGGCACCGTCGCCCGGCTACTCGGTTCACGGCTGGGACGAGGCACTGCGAGGAGTCCGCCGACGAGGCCGCAGCGCGGGCTGGTCACAGCGACGCCGGTGGCAAGGGCCGTGGCGGTCGCGCTGTGCCTGGAAAGGAAGCGGGGGCTCCTCGACGTGCGGGCACGGAGGGGCCGGTGCCCGCTCGCCCTGCCAGTAGGCCGCTGGAGCCGGATCGCATTATTGGCGACCAGGTTCGCCAGCACCGTCCCGTCGCCGAGGGTGAGGGCACCGCACACGGCGGCGCGACGCCCGACAGCACCGGTCACTGCGACCCCAACCCAGCAGCTCGCATGGTCGGCAGTCCGGGAAATTTTGAACATGGCACGGTCGACGCTGCGTGGAGCTCGGGCCCGCTATACCTTCCCGCCACCACCCCGGTCCCATCGCCGCAGCACGTTGGAGCACCGGCCGGCGAAAACGTGCAGAGGAAGCCATCCGCCCACTCCGCGAGCAGCGCGGGAGCCGAATCCTATGACGTTGCGAGGCGTCTGTCCACCCGCAGCAGAGCCCTGAATGGCCTGGTGCTGGGCGGGTACAGTCTCGGTGCCGATACGCCGCACGACGCGAGGAGGGGACGATGAGCGAGACACGGGATACGGGCATGCGACCCGAGGCGACCGTGAGATGACGCGCGCCGACGCCGCTGCGGCGGTGCAAGCTGAGCGAGGCGCGGCGCGGCGCGGCGGGAAGAGGTTCTCGGGCAGCAGCGTGACCGGGTCGGTGGTATCAAGTGGGGCTCGGCGTTCTCCGGATGGCTGGCCGCCATCGGCACGGCGGTGCGGCTCACGGCGATCATCAGCGCGATCGGCGCCGACGTCGGCCTCGGGACGAGCAACGCCAACAGCGCGGCGAGGAACGTCACCTCGAACTCGACCACAGTCACGATCGTTGGTGCGGTCGCGTCGGCGGTGATCCTGTTCGTCGTGTGTTGCTGCGGCGGACACATCACCGGGCGGATGGTCCGCTTCGGGGGAGCCGAGCAGCGCCTCGCGGTGTGGATGTGGGCGGTCGTGACCGCGATCGTCGTCGCCCGGGTCGGCTTCGGCCGCTGATCTCCTCGGCGTTCTCACACTCCAAGAGAGCTGCGATCACCACAGCACCGGTACTCGAACACCATCATTCGAACAGGAGCACTCATGATCGACACCACGAACATCAACAGTGTTTTCAGCGCGAGGGCCGTCGACCGGGATGGGAACAAGGTCGGGACCGTCAAGCAGGTCTACGTCGACGGGAACACCGGGCAGCCGGAATTCGCGACTGTCGCGACGGGCCTGTTCGGTACCTCGGAGTCGTTCGTCCCATTGCAGTGCGCGGACTTCGGCGGCGAGGGGCTGCGCGTCGGGTATGACAAGGACACCATCAAGGACGGCCCGCGCATCGACTCGGATGTTGCGCTCAGCCCCAACGGGCAAGGCACCTTGCATGACTACTACCGCCTGGGCGGCAACACCGACCAGGCGTCGAGTGGCACCGCTGCCGACGAGAAGACGGGCGCCGGGTACAACGTGCCCGCTCAGGGTCGGCATGCTGACGACAACGCGATGACTCGCTCGGAGGAGCGCCAGAGCGTGGAAAAAGAGCGGCGGCCGGTCGGCCGGGCGCGGCTGCGCACGCATGTCGTGACGGAGCAGCAGACCATGACCGTGCCGGTGGAGCGGGTACGTCGGGACCAGGACACCGTCACCGATCAGGAGGGCGTGAGCGAGAACGTCACGCACGAGGAGATCGACCTCGACGACGACAACAACACCGGGCGCCGCTGAGGCGCTCGGCTAGAACTGCGACGACGAAGGAGAATGCGATGACGAACATCAACGATCCGGGACGCCCCAATGAGCCGACCTATGGTGGAGACGGGTCGGATGAGGCGGTCTTCCGGGATGCGGCCGCCAAGCGCAGCCCGCTGCCCGAAGAGCCGGATGAGCTGATCGAGGCGGGCGCCGGTAGCGACCACTCCGGCAGCGGTTCGGCGGCCGAGACGGCGAAGGCGAACGCCAAGGAGATGGCCGGCCAGGCCGCGGATCAGGCGGCCGATGTCGCTGCCACTGCGAAGGACAAGGCGGCGGAGGTGACCGGGACAGCCAAATCGGAGGCGCGGAGTCTGCTGTCGCAGGCACAGGAGGAACTGCAGGCGCAGGCAGGCCAGCAGCAGCAGCGCGCCGCATCCGGGCTGAGCGCGACAGCGGCGGACTTCCGCAGCATGGCCGACGGCTCGGAGAAGGACGGCACGGCGGCGAATCTGGTACGTCAGGCCGGTGAACGGGTCGGGCAGATCGGGCAGTGGCTCGCCGAGCGCGAACCGGGAGACGTGCTGGCGGAGGTGCAAGCGTTCGCGCGCCGGCGGCCGGGAGTGTTCATCGCAGCGGCCGTGATCGCGGGGGTCGCCGCGGGCCGGTTGGCCCGCTCGTTGAAGGACGGCGAGGAATGACAGACGAACGCGACAGCACCGAGGAGAGAGCCGCGACCACCTCTCTCGGCACATTGCTCAGCGAGGTCTCACAAGACCTCTCAACCCTGTTCCGACAGGAGCTGGAGTTGGCGAAAGCGGAGCTGAAGCAGTCCGCGACGAACGCCGCGAAGGGGACGGGGATGATGGGCGGCGCCGGCTATGCCGCCCTGATGGCTCTGCTCTTCCTATCGTTTGCGGGCATGTTCACCCTCGGCTTCCTGCTCCGCAGCAACGCCTGGGGGGCACTGATCATTTTCGCGATCTGGGCCATCATCGGCCTGATCCTGTTCCTGGTCGGCCGTTCGTCCTTCAAAGCCGTACGCGGCGCCCCGCAGACGGTGGAGACCGTCAAAGAGATACCGGACACTATCAAGAGGAGTGCGAAACCGTGAGCAACAGCGACCCGGACCGGATCCGAGAGAACATCGAGCTTACCCGCGCCGAACTCGGCGAGGACGTGGACGCCCTGACCAACAAGGTCAGCCCCTCCAAGATCGCCGGGCGGCAGACCGCGCGAGTGCGGGACGCCGTGGGCCGGGCACGTGACCGCGTGATGGGGGCCACGCCATCGACGGATGACGTGAAGGAAAAGACGGCTGAGCTGAGCCAACAGGCGAAGCAGAAAGCGGAAGGCAACCCGCTCGCGGTCGGTCTGATCGCTTTCGGCGCCGGACTTCTAGCCGCCTCCCTCATCCCGGCCAGTGCCACGGAGCGGCATGCGGCGACGAAGATGAAGGACGCGGCCGCCCCGGTCGTGGACGAGCTGAAGGATGCCGCGAAAGATACCGCCAACCACCTCAAAGCGCCGGCCCAGGACGCCGCGGCGAACGTGAAGAATGCCGCCACGCAGGCCGGCGCTGAGATTAAGGGCCAGGCGCAAGGCGCCGCCTCCGACCTCAAGGACCAGGCTCAGGGGGCCGCTGCCGAGGTGCGTGAGCAGCAATGAGCGACGTCGGGGAGAGTCAGGCGCGGGCGCATGCGCCCGCGCCTGACGATCCGCGCAAGCCCGAGACGCCGCCGAAGCTGCGCGGCCCGTCCTGGCGGTACGGGTTCGGGAAAGCGATCCACGAGTTCAGCCGCGACCACTGCACGGACCGGGCAGGGGCGCTGACCTATTACGGGATCCTGTCGATCTTCCCTGGCATTCTCGCCGTGTTCTCGATCCTGAACCTCGTGGGCGCTCAGAAGACCGTGGTGTCGTTTGTCCTCACGCTGGTGAGGCAAGTCGCGCCCAGTGACTCCGCGCACGCGCTCGGCAGCGCACTGCAGGGCCTCACCCAGACGCCAGCCGCCGGGATCGGGGCGATCAGTGGCATCGTGCTCGCCATCTGGACGGCATCGGGCTACATCAGGGCGTTCGGGCGGGCACTGAACGTGATTTACGAGGTCGACGAAGGCCGCCCGGCATGGAAGCTGTACCCCAGCCAGCTGCTGGTCACCGTCGTCGTTATCGTGCTAGTGATTGTGATGCTCGCCATCGTCGCTCTCTCCGGGCCCGTTGTCACGACGATCGGAGACGCGTTGCACCTGGGGCCGGCAGTCACCTTCACTTGGTTGGTCGTGAAGTGGCCGCTGCTGGCTGCCGCAGTGATCGTGATGATCGCTGCGCTCTACTACGGGACTCCGAACACGAAACAGCCGAGCTTTCGGTGGATCAGTCTCGGTAGCCTGCTCGCGTTCATCATCATCGTGCTCGCCTCGGCCGGTTTCGCGTTCTATGTTGCGAACTTCGCCAACTACAGCAAGTCCTACGGGTCCCTCGGCGGTGTGGTCATCTTCCTCGTCTGGGGCTACCTGGTGAACGTGGTCCTGCTGTTCGGCGCCGAATTCGATGCCGAGATCGAACGGGCTCGTGAGCTGCAAGCCGGCATTCAGGCGGAGGAGACCATCCAGCTGCCGCCGCGCGACACCCGCCAGAGCGAGAAAGCGGAGAAGAAACTCCAGCGAGACGTGCAGGACGGCCGGGAACTGCGCGTGAACTCAACGACGGAAGATTAATAGAAGAAGCGACGACGGTGGCGTGCCGGGTACTGAAGCTCCACCGCCAGCACTGCTACGCGTGGCTCGCTTCGCCGTCCGCCGAGATGGAAGTCGAGGAGGCGTACTGGGCCCGCGCCCTGTTCGACGCGCATCGGGATGACCCCGCGTTCGGGTACCGGTTGCTTGCCGACGAAGCGCGGGCGCGGGCGGGTCGATGACGGATCGCACCGGGTGATGCATCTGCCGCGACAACGGCCGGCGGAGCGTGTCCGAGAGGAAGCGCGGCAAGAACGGGAAACGGCCGGGGCCGGCCGTGCACGACGGCCTGTGCAGCGTCACGGACGAGAGGGGCCGCATGATGCGGCACGTGTTCACTGCTGAGAGGCCGAACGAGCTGTGGCTGACCGATATCACCGAGCACGCGACGACCGCTGGAATCCAAGCGAGCGAGGGCAAGCTCTACCTCTGCGCGGTCAAGGACGTCTACTCCCGGCGGATCGTGGGCTGTTCTACCGACTCGCGCATGAAGTCGCGGCCTGGCCGTGCACGCTCTGGAAAACGCGCTCGCCCGGCGCGAGGGAACCGTCGGCTGCGTGGTTCACAGCGACAGGCGACCGCAATTTCGCAGCCGGAAGTGCCTGCGCGCCCTGACCCGTCACGATCTGGTCGGATCGATGGGTCGGGTGGTCTCCTGCGGCCAGAACGCAGCCATGGAACCGTTCTTCGCGCTCCTCCTGCAGAAGAACGTCCTCAACCGGCGGTCTTGGGCTAGCCGAGAAGAACTCCAGACCGCGACCGCACGTGGATCGAGCGCACCTACCACCGGCGCCGACGCCAAGTCGGCCTGGGCCGTTTGACTTCGATCGAATACGAAGCCATCATGACAACACCGGCCACTCAGGCCGCGTGGCTCCAACTGTCACGGAACCGTGCAGCAGACCCTAGTTGTCGGGCTTGGTTCAGGTATTGACTCCCGTTCCGTGCACTCCGTGCTGGTCAATGGAAATAAGCTCGTCGTCCGTGAACGCAGGAAATTCGATGGCTCGCACATTGTGATCGAGTTGCTGGACGGAACTCGCGCCGATGAGCGCGGTGGTGACCTGCGGCTGGCGCAGCACCCACTGCAGTGCCATCTGCGCCAGCGACTGGCCTCGCTGCTCGGCAAGCGCGTTCAGCGCACGAGCACGCTCCAAGTACGCGACGCTGATCGCATTCGGGGAGAGGAACACGCTGGCAGCCGCGCGGGCGTTCTTCGGCACGGTTCCCGCGAGATACTTGTCGGTCAATAGGCCCTGTGCGAGCGGTGAGTAGGCGACGAGGCCATGAGCCTCCTGCGCTGCCAACTCCAGCAGGCTCTCGTGCTCGATATGGCGATCGAAGATGGAGTAGCGCGGCTGATGCAGCAACAGCGGAACCCCCGCCTCGCTCAGCAATCGGGACGCATTCGCAGCCTGCTCATACGAGTAGTTGGAGATGCCCGCATACAGTGCCTTTCCCTGGCGGACGGCCGCAACGAGCGCACCGACGGTCTCCTCCAGCGGCGTCGAGGGATCGGGCCTGTGGGAGTAGAACACGTCGACGTAATCGGTGCCAAGATCGCGAAGACTGTTTTCCAGTGAGTTCAAGAGCGATTTCCGCGAGCCGCCCTTGAGATATGGGCTCGCTCCGATGGGGTTTCCGGCCTTGGTGGAGAGGACGAGTTCGTCACGGTATGCCGCCAGGTCCTCACGTAGCACACGCCCGAAGAACTTCTCGGCCGAGCGCGGTGGAGGCCCGTAGCGGTTAGCGATGTCGAAGTGGGTGATGCCCAGATCGAAGGCGTGGAGGACGATCTCGCGCTTGGTCGCGTGAGCGTAGTCGTCGCCGAACTTCTGCCAGAGACCGAGGGAGAACGCGGGCAGGTCCAGCCCGCTGCGCCCGGCTCGCCGATAAGGAAGGGTCTCATAACGCTCGGGACGCGGGCGGTATTCGGGAATTGATGGGACTGGCACCTGACGCCCGTTCGCGTCAGCGGCTGTTGCCGTCATACTGTTCTCCCTCGTAGCCGAAAGGCACAGCGGCGTCGCCGCTCTTCATATTCGACGGCGAATCGCTGATACTGCCGCTGCTCCTGTGGAGTGATAGCGCTGCGGCGGTGCAGGCAAGCGCGATCGCGCCATCCAGCAGAGCGCGGTCGGCGGCGGCTCCGATTGCGGCGTCGGCGAACTCGCGCTGGTGGTTGACGGCCGGCAGCGACTCGATGCCCAGATACGGGTGGATCGACGGCACGACGTGAGAGACATTGCCCATATCGGTCGAGGCCGTGTTCATGCCCGTCGCCGTCCGGTCCTCGAGCTTCAGTTCACGACCCAGACGGGCCGACTCTCGGGCGAAGGTGCGCAGCAGCGGCTCGTCGTTGAGGAAGTCGGCGTATCGCCCGCTGGTCTCGCGGATCTCCACACGGCATCCCGTGGCGAGAGCCCCTGCTTCGAAACAGTGAACGACTCGGTCGTAGACGGCCGCAAGACCGTCAAGGGTGGGCGCCCGCACATACCATCGCCCGGCGGATTCGGCAGGAATGGCGTTGGGGGCTGTACCCGCCTCCGTCACGATTCCGTGCACCCTCGTTCCTTCAGGCAGTTGCTGTCGCAGGAGCGCGATCGCCGTCTGCGCGACCACGAACGCGTCAGCCGCATTGACTCCGAGCCACGGATACGCCGCCGCATGCGCAGCGGCCCCGTGGTATAGCACATCGAAGTGCGCGACCGCGAGCGGGAATGCCCATCCCCGATCCTCCGGGCCCGGATGAATCATCATCGCGGCGTGCAATCCGTGGAACACTCCGGCGTCGATCAGTGGGATCTTCCCACCGCCGCCCTCCTCAGCCGGCGCACCCACCACAGTGAGCCGCAGTCCCAGCTCGGTGAGGAAGGGCTTGAGCCCAAGAGCGGCGCCGAGCGCCGAGCTCGCGATGACGTTGTGGCCACAGGCGTGGCCGAGCCCCGGCAGCGCGTCGTATTCGGCGACGATTGCGATCCGCGTCGGGGCGTCGTCGGGGCCGGCCGTTGCCGTGAACGCCGTGGGCAGGCCGCCGACGCCCCGCATGACACGGAAGCCCTCCTCGTCGAGGGCCTCGGTCAGCAGCGCGGCGGCGCGGTGCTCCTGCCAGGCAGTCTCCGGATCATCATGAAGCGTGCGCGAGACACGGATCAGTTGTTCGGCGCGGGCCTCGATCCGGTCGCGAACCAGCGCGGCCTGGCCAGCCGGCAGTGAATAGTCGAGCGGATGCTCGGACGCTTCCATGGCTATTCGTCCCCTGGAACGCCGTAGGACGGAGCGGCGCTCGGATCGATGGCGCGGAGGAGATAGCTTTCCTTCTGCGGAAGCCAGAGCGTGACGAGCCGGGCAAGCTCTCCGATGGGATCGGCGTGGTCGTCGACGCGCAGATCCGTCGTGCGCCAGGCCGCTCCGTCGACCACCGCCAGCCCTGCGGACCGCACCGGTCCCAGCTCCCCGCCGCACGCAAGGGCGGCGATGAGCCCGTCCGTCAGTCGTTGCTCGAAGGCGGCTGCCCTGCTCTTCGCGTAGGCATCGAGCATGCGCTGCGGCACCTGCGGATTGGCGAGCATGTTGCCCGCCGCCACGGCCGCGTCACCCTGTGCGTGCGCATTGATGCCGAGTGAGCGCACGCCGGAGTGCACCGCGGTCCGGCCGTGCCCGTCGACGACGGTTGCCTGTCGGTAGTCGGGAAACCGTTCGTCGGCCAGCGCATTCGCCAAGGCGGACTCGGCGTCCTCGCCGTCGGCGAGGAACGCCAGGATCGCGGCTCCCAGCGCGGGACTGGTGACGTTCTGCGATGCCACCGCCCCCGTGCCGACCGCGAGGTTGACGCACCTGCTCGCGACCGCCGGACTCGACGACGAGAGGATCATGCCGAAGGATCCGTTCTCCGGGTCACGAGCGACGAGTGAAAACGTCATGCCGCCTCGCTTCCGAAAGCAGTCGGGAGGACGCCGGCATCGAGGCGGATGTTCGCCGCTCCCGCGCTCATCGCCCGGCCGGGTGTCTTGCCAGTGCCGCAGCCACGGAACTCCCCCACCGATCGACCCACCTCGGAAGCGAATCGTCGGTGGCATACTGCCCGTCGAGCTGATAGAGCCCCTGCGTCGGGCAGGTCGCTCCCAGCTCCACCAGCACCGGCTTGAGAAGCAGTTCGGGAGCGAGCGCATGTGCGGGGCCCGCGCCGAGAATGAGGGGCACCGCTACCCCGCCTTCGAGGCCGGTCGCGGTGTCGAACTGGTCGAGGAAGAGCTTCAGCAGCCCGGCGTAGCTGGCCTTGAAGGTCGGCGAAGCGAAGACCACGAGGTCGGCTCGCCCCACCGTCTCGACCGCATCCCTCACGACTGGATCACCCCACCTGAGGAGACCTGGTCCGGGTCGCGCAGCATCCCCTCGATCGCCTCGGGCTCTGCGCCGAGCGCCGCAGCCAGTCGTAATGCAGCGTCCAGGGTGCGAGACGCCGGCTTCGGGTTTCCGACGACGGCGATTGCGCGCATCTCGGCTCCGTGATACCCCGAGTCCCCGGCTCGCGGGGGACGACTGCCGAGGTGCGTCATGCTTCGGCCTTCGCCCATCGGTTCGCGGGTCGTTTGAGGCCGAGGTTTGCACGTAGGGTGCTTCCGTTCCACTCGGTTCGCACCATGCGCCGCCGCTGCAGCTCGGGAACCACCAGATCGACGAAGTCGACCAGATTTCCCGGCAGCCACCGCGTTCCGAGCATGAAGCCGTCCGCTGCTTCCTTGTCGATCCAGTTCTCCATGTAATCCGCGATCTGCACCGGATCGCCGACGAGCGCCGTCGTGCCACGGCTGAAGCGGGTCGCGACCTCGCGCAACGTCAGGCCCTGTCTGATGAGGCCCACGATCTCGTCGAAGTACACCTTGTGCTGGTTCGCCGACGCCGGAACCCTGTCCCAGGGCACCGGCTCGTCCAGCGGAAGGTCGAGCAGATTGCTCTCCAGGTCGTTCGAGACGGCCATCACGCGGGCTCCGATGGGGATCACGCTCTCGAGCAGAGCGGCCTTCTCCTGCGCTTCGCTCTCCGTCTTTCCGACGATCACCTGCAGGCCCGAGAGGATCTTGAGCTCGTCGCGTTCCCGGCCGAACGCTGCCATCCGGCCCTTGAGGTCGTCGTAGAACGCCTTGGCCTCTTCCAGCGATGTCCCGGTGCCGAACACCACCTCTGCGGTCTCCGCCGCGAACTGCTTGCCGGCCTCGGAGGCGCCAGCCTGGATGATGACCGGATGTCCCTGTGGCGGCCGGGCGATCGGGAGTCCCCCGTGCACGCGGAAGAACCGACCTTCGAAATCCGTCGCATGAAACTTCTCGGGGTCGAAATTGCGCGCGCCTTCTTTGTCGTAGACGAACGCGTCGTCCTCCCAGGTGTCCCAGTACGAGCTGACGATGTCGAAGCTCTCCTTCGCCATCACATAGCGCTCATCGTGCGGCGCGAGTCTTTCCTGCCCGAAGTTGCGCGCTGCGTAGTCGTTTGCGCTCGTGACCACATTCCACGCGGCACGTCCATGGGAGATGTGGTCGAGAGAGGCGAATTGACGGGCGATGTTGAAGGGCTCGAAGAAACTCGTCGACACGGTCGCGCCGAGACCGATATGGGAGGTCGCACCGGCGATCGCGGCGAGCACGGTCACGGGCTCGAGCTCGTTGAAGAAGGTCGGCGACTGCGTCCAGAACGACAGGTTGTCGGTCCGGGCGGCCGGAGTGTCCGCGATGAAGAAGAGGTCGAAGAAGCCGCGCTCAGCGACTTGCGCGAGCTGCTTGTAGAAATCAACGTCGACGACAGCCGACGGATCGACATCGGGGTGACGCCATGCCCCGGTGGCGCTGCCGGGCGGGATGACGAGTGCTGAAAGGACGATCTGCGTGGTCATGACGATTCCTTGGTGCGTGGGATGGGGGCGGCGTGCTCGGGAGCGACGATCAGGGGCTACAGCGACAACGTTCGGAATCGCGCCGCATGATAGATCAGGGGTTCACTGCCCGTGTTGGAGGCGAGGCGGGTGATCTGCAGCAGTACGACGAGATGATCTCCCGCGGGGATCTCGGACACAACACTGCACTCGAAGGACACCGGGGCACCCGCGACGAACAGCGCGCCGTCGTCGGTCTCCACAACGGGCACGTCCTGGAACCGGTTACCTGACTTGCTGGCGAGCTGACGACCGATGAGGTGGTGGCTGGACGCCAGCACGGAGACGCCCAGCTGCGGAGCGTCACGCAGCACCGGCCAGGTAGCGGAGGAGTTCATCACGCTGAACAGCACGAGGGGCGGGTCGAAGGACACCCCGGATGAGAAGGACGACACCACGAAACCCTGGGGCTCGCCGTCGACCATGGCACAGATCGCGGCGACACCTGACGGGAATCCCCCGAACGCAGCCTTCAGCGAGTCCTCGCTCGGGGCGATGAGCTGCAGCCCGTGCAGAGAGCCCGGGGAAGTGGTCCCGCTGCGATCATCGGGAAGGGGTGGTGAATCGTCTTGGCTCGTCGGCATCCGGGTCACGCTCCTCGTTGTGATTTCAGCCATGTCATGCACCGGCGCTGTCGGTCTGTGCCCTGGGAGACAAATGCGGCAGCTCGAGGTGATCGCGAAGCGTCGCGCCCGCATAGGCGGTCCGGAACAGTCCGCGTCGCTGGAGCTCGGGAACGACGAGTTCGACGAAGTCGCTCAGCCCTTCGGGCTGAAGCGGGAATTGGAACATGAAGCCGTCCGCCGATTTCGCGGCGAACCTCTCCTCGAGCTCGTCGGCGATCTGCTGCGGCGTCCCCAGCAGGGTGTCATTGCCGCGGTGATTCATCCGGCCCAGTTCGCGCAGCGTCGGGTTCTTCTCCCTGATGGCGGTGACCAGTGTGTTGAAGTACTCGGTGTGCAGATTGCCCTGTTTCGGCAGGATGCTCGCGGGGACGTGATCATCGAGCGAGAGATGAGAGAGATCCGTCTCAAGATCCATCGCCACCCCCTGCCGAAGCACGTCGTCGTGGACGAGTCCGTCGAGTCGCGCAAGGGTGTCTTCCGCTTCGGCTTTGGTGGGTTTGACAATGAGGCTCACGCCGCTCAAGATCTTGAGGCTCGACTCGCCTCGGCCGAAGCTCCTCAGGCGTCCCTTGACATCGTCATAGAAGGCCTTTGCGGTCGCGATGTCCTTGCCCACTCCGAACACCACGTCGGCGGTCTCGGCGGCGAGCGCCTTTCCTGCCTCTGAGGCACCTGCCTGAATGACGACCGGACGGCCCTGCGGCGTCGGCTCGAGGTTCAGCGCTCCGCCCTTGATCTGAAAGAACTCGCCCGAGTACTCGAGCGGATGGAGCTTGTCCGGGTCGAAGAGACGTCCTCCCTCCTTGTCGTACAGGAAGGCGCCGTCCTCCCACGTGCCCCAGAAGCCCAGGACGACCTCGATGAACTCCCTGGCGCGTCGGTAGCGGTCGGCGTGCGCGGGCATTCGATCGAGGCCAAAGTTCTTGGCCGCGAAGTCCGTCGCTGTGGTGACGACGTTCCACGCCGCGCGGCCCCCGCTGATGTGATCGAGCGAGGCGAACAGGCGGCCCACATTGAACGGCTCGTAGAACGAAGTGGACGCCGTGCCGCCCAGACCGATGCGGGAGGTCACCGCTGCCATCGCCGTCAACGCCGTCAACGGCTCCAGAACGTTCGTGAAGTGCTGGATGCGGCTGTAGACCTCGCGCGGCTCGGAGCGCACCGCGGGCGAATCGGCGACGAACACCAGGTCGAAGAGTCCGCGCTCGGCGATCTGGGCGATCTCGTGGAAAGAGCGGACGTCCACGTCGGCGCCCTCGCGTGTCGCCCGGTCACGCCACGATCCCTGATGCGCGCCGGACAGATGTGCGGAGAAGGCGAGATGCATGTGCTCACGTGCCACGGGAAGCTCCTATCTCTTTCGTGCGGCCCTCTAGCGGGCGCTCTCGGATTGCGGAAGCACGGCGGTGACGTCGATCTCCACAAGCCACTCCGGGCGCGCGAGAGCCGAAACCACGATGCCGGTCGAGACCGGGTAGACGCCCTTGAGCCAGACGCCCATGGTCCGGTACACGGGCTCGCGGAAGCGGATGTCGGTCAGGTAAACGACGACCTTGACGATATCCTCCAGACTGCCGCCGGCTTCCTCGACGAGCAGTTTGACGTTGGCCATCGCCTTCTCGGTCTGGACCTCGACGTCGCCGACGCCGACATTCTCGCGAGTATCGAGATCTTGGCCGATCTGACCGCGCACGTATACAACTCCCCCCGCCACGACCGCCTGACACAGATCGTTGTCAAGGTCCTGCTCGGGATAGGTGTCCCTGGTGTTGAACGGGCGGATCCGCGTGTGATGGGTCATCGTTCGCGAACCTCCGCAAGGACCGCGTCTCCCTCGAAGGCGTCCACCATCCTGCCCTCTCCATAGGCGAAATAGCCGCGCTGTATCGCGATCTGGTCTGCGATGTATTTGGCGTCGTGCCAGACGCCCCAGATGAAGCTCGAGCCGCGACGCGACAGCCACGGGAGCCCGAGGAAGTAGAGACCGGGCTCGACGGACACTCCTCGCTGATGCCGAGGGCGGCCGTTCTGATCGAGCACATCAACCTGCAGCCACGTGTAGTCCGTCGTGTAGCCGGTCGCCCACACGACGGACTTGACCTCGGCGCCCGCGAAGTCGAGCTCGTGGGCCGATTTGCTTGCCCCGGCGGGGGCAGCTCCGAGCCTATGGGCCTCAGGCTCCTCCGGAAGGTCGAGACCGTTGTCGCTGACATACGCATCGGCCTCTTCCAGGAGCGAGAGCAGGCTCGCGTCTCCGGCCGCGATGCTCTCGCGCAGATCGGAGGCGAACCGCACCCGGCCGTCCTCGAACCCGATGGTGCGGCCGAGGAGATGGATTCCCTGTGCTTCCAGATCGCGGAAGTCGATAGTGTGGCCGCCGTTCGCGCCGCTGACCGCGATGGTGACGTGCTCTGCACCTCGAGGGGGCGTGACCGCGTCCCATTTTCCGAGAACGCCGAGCCACCAGACGAAGTCCCGCCCTCGGTAGCGTCGGGGCGGCCGCTCATGCGGGCCGACGGAGAGATAGACCTGCCTTCCCGAGGCGCGCAGCTCGGACGCGATCTGCACGCCGGAAGAGCCGGCACCCACCACCAGGACGCCACCGGGCGCCAGCTGTTCCGGGTTGCGGTAGCTGCTCGAATGCAGCTGTGCCACCATGCCCGTCTCCGGGATGATCGCCGGGAAGACCGGACGTTGGAAAGGGCCCGTTGCCACCACGACGAAACGCGCATCGATCGAGCCGTCCGAGGTCTCCACGCGAAAGCCGGGAGCACCGGCCCTCTTTCGAACGCGAGTCACCTCGACGCCGCAACGGATCGGCGCCGAGATCTTCTCGGCGTATGCCGCGAAGTAGTCGGCGACCTGCTCCTTCGAAGGGAAGCCGTCCGGATCGATGTCGAACTCCAGGCCGGGGAATCGGTCATGCCACGCCGGACCGTTCGCCACCAAGGAGTCCCATCGACCCGTGCGCCATTTCTCAGCGATACGACCGCGCTCAAGGACAATGTGCGGGATGCCGGCGCTACCGAGGTGCTCGCTCATCGCGACCCCGGCCTGTCCCCCGCCGACGACGACGACCTCGACCTCCTCAGTCATCGCGGCTCCCATCTCGACGCTCGTGAGTCGTCAACGCTGTCCCTTTCGTCTGCTCTGCTTAGGCTCCGCGCTCCGGTTCGTGCCGCCGGTGTTAGAGCACGGCGGGATGCCTCAAGAGCAACAGCCCTGCCGCAGCACGCAACGTCAATCGGGATCTCGTCGCCTGCCCTCAATTCATGAAGAAGTGAGCAGGACAAGCGACGCTGTGGCTCCCCGATAACCGCCTTGGATGCCAAGTACGGTCAGTTTGCGGGGCCCGCTGTTTGGCAAGCAAACAACGAAAACCGCTGCCGTTCATATCCAAGTCCGATGATCCCGAGGCCGCGCCCCGTGGGGTGGTGTGAATCTCGGGTCCTGCGCGCCGCGTGATCGACGTGGTGAGCCATCGTGCGATGGTCAGTGAGAACTGTCTAGGAATCTCACGGAAGGACACAAGGCACGATGGCTCTGGACCAGTCTG
>JAATGR010000207.1 GCA_015654575.1 Actinomycetales bacterium | reverse complement strand
CGAGGCGGCCGCGGCCATCGAGGCGCTGCGCGGGAGCGCTCGTCGCTCCGGCGCCGATCTGCGGTTCGATACGCCGGTCCTCGGGTGGGATGCCGCCTCCGGCGGGGTGGAGGTGCGGACAGCGAGCGGCACGATCCGCGCCGGCCGCCTGGTGATGGCACCGGGGCCGTTCGCCGGCAGCCTGCTCCCGCAGCTCGCGCCGCTGCTTCAGGTGTGGCGCATCCTCACGCTCACCGTCGCCGCAGGGCAGGCGGCGGCGACGCCGCAGCGACTCGGATCCTTCTCCATCGACCGCCCCGAGGGGCTGGTGTTCGGCATCCCCGACGCCGCAGGAAACGGTGTGAAGATCGGTGTGGATGCGGGTCCCGTATGGGACCCGGAGGAATCGGTTGTCCCGGCCGACGCCGCCGAGATCGAGGGGCTGCGGGCGTTGCTGGCCGACTACGTCCCCGAGCTCGACACCTCGGACTACGAGGCCGCAGCCTGCCTGTACACGATGACCGAGGACCGGCGCTTCGTGATCGGACCGCTCGCCGACGCCCCGGAGGTCATCGTCGCGTCCGCGTGCTCCGGCCACGGGTTCAAGTTCGGAGCGGCGATCGGGGACGCCCTCGCCGATCTGGCCGAGGGCGTCGCGCGGGACGACCTCGAGTTCGTCTCCACCGCGCGGCGGGGGATCTGAGATGGCGGTCGCGCTCGCGGCACCCCACCCGGAGGCCGTCGCGGCGGGCGAGCGCGCCGTGGCCCGCGGCGGCAACGCACTCGATGCCGCGCTGGCTGCTGCGGCCATGCTCTCGGTCGTCTACCCGCACCAGTGCGCGATCGGTGGCGACCTGATCGCCCTGGTCCGCGCACCGGGTGGTGAGACGACCGCGATCATCGCGGCCGGAACCGCGCCAGCCGCGGTCGCCCAGGTGGCCGCAGAGTGGACCGCGGTACCGCGGTTAGGCGCGCACTCGGTGACCGTCCCCGGCATGCTCGCCGGGTGGCGCGCGATCGCCGGGCTCGGCGCGAAATCCGCTCTGGGGGAGGCGCTCACGGACGCGGCGGGGGTCGCGGCGGGCGGCTATCCGGTCTCCGCAGGGCTACGCCGTGCACTCGAGTCCCGTGCGGAGGCGGTGCTCGCGGACCCTGGCATGCGGGAGGTGTTCGCAGACTCGGGCGAGGTGCTGCCCGTGGGGGCTGCGGTGCGACAGCCCGCCCTGGCGGCCACGCTGTCGCGACTGGCGGCCGACCCGGACGACTTCTACCGGGGCGAGACGGCAGGGTCCCTCGTCGCGGCCCTGCAGGGTGCTGGCGGCGTGCACACCGCCGTCGACTTCGCCGCCTACGCGCCGGAGGTCGTGCCCGCGCTCTCGGTCCGGGCGGCTGACGCCACCTGGACCGTCGCCCCGCCGCCCTCTGCGGGTGCGGTGCTCCTCGGGGTGCTGGGCGCCTCGGCCGCCTCCACCGACCCGGCCGATGTGCTGCGGGCCAGCATCCGCGGGGTGCACGCCCGCGCGCTTCACCTGGGCGATCCGCGCGCCGGCGCGGTGGACGTCGCCGCGATGCTCGACCTCGCGCCGGACGCGTCGCCGGCCGGCCGTGAGCCGCGTCCCTCGGGCGACACCGCCGCCGTCGTCGCGATGGACGACGAGGGCTGGGCGGTCACGATCGTGCAGAGCGTCTACATGACCTTCGGATCGGGCCTGATGGACCCGGCGACCGGCATCCTGTTCCACAACCGCGGCTCGGCGTTCGGGGTCGATCCGGCGCTGCCGTCGATGATCAGGCCCGGCGCCCGCCCACCGCACACCCTCACCCCTGCCATCGCCGAGCGGGGCGAGACGATCGTCGTCGCCGGATGCCAGGGCGGGAGGGCGCAGCCGTGGATCCTCGGTCAGCTGCTGCCGGCCGCACTCGAGGGCGGTGCGCTCGACGGTCTGCTGGGCCGGCCCCGATGGGTCGTCGGCGATCGAGACCTCGGCTTCGAGGACTTGACTCTCGTCGTCGAGCCCGGCGTGCCCGATGTGTTCCGGATGCTGGCGGTCGCCGAGGGCATCGGCGTCGCGGAGTTCGGCGGTCCGTCCGACGAGGCCGGGCACGTACAGCTGGTCCGCCGTGACGGGAGCACGCTGGAGGCCGCGAGCGATCCGAGGGCTGATGGCGTCGGCATCCTGACCGGCTCCGATCGGGAATGACGGATTCACTTTAAGTTATATTGGATCCAATCTTTGCTACTGGAGGAGACCCATGTCCGTACGTCTGTGGAGCGACCCGCTCACCCCCGTAGAGATCGGCGAGGTCGCCGCGCTGGTGCGCGCCGACGGTCGTATCGGTGAGCGTCCCCGCTTCTGGGGCATCGCCGTCGAGGAGGCGCTCGCACGGGCCCTCGCTCCGGGGCAGGGGCGTCCGGTGCGCCTGGTCGTCATGAACCCCGACGCCCACGCGGCGTGGGAGGTCACGGGCTGGACCAGTGGCACCGACAGGGCGGCATCCGTCGAGTCCTGGTCGCCGGTAGACGCCAAGCGCCCGGGCGTCTCCTCCGACGAGGCACGGATGGTCGCGCAGGCAGCGCGCAACAGCCCGGTGCTGAAGGAGGCGCTCGCCAAGCGCGGCATCACCGACACCTCGCTGGTCTGGGTCGACCCGGAGTCGATCACCGGCTTCGAGCCGGAAGACCTCGCCGACCGGCGGCTGTCGTGGGGCACGGTCTGGCACCGAGAGTCCGAGGACGACAACGGCTACGCCCGTCCGGTGGCCGGGCTCGTTCCGATCATCGACCTGGAGACTCTGGAGATCATCCGGCTGGAGGATCACGGGGTGCTCCCGATGGCCAGCGAGACCGGCACGTACTCCTCCGGCACCTGGGGGCCGGACCGGCAGGTCGCGCCCCTGGAGATCATCCAGCCCGAAGGGCCGGGATTCCGGGTGGACGGCCATGCCGTGACCTGGCAGAACTGGTCGTTCACGATCGGCTTCACCCACCGGGAAGGGCTGGTGCTGCACGACATCGCCTACCGCGACGGCGACGCGCTGCGTCCCGTCATGCGCCGCGCGGCGGTCAATGAGATGTACGTCCCGTATCTCGACTCCGACCCCACCGCCTACCGCAAGAACTTCTTCGACTGGGGCGAGTACGGCGCAGGTCCGCTCACGGCCTCCCTCGAGCTGGGATGCGACTGCCTGGGCGAGATTCACTACTTCGACGCGCACTACATCGACGGCTACGGCGATGCCAAGACGATCGTCAACGGCATCTGCATGCACGAGGAGGATGACTCCATCCTCTGGAAGCACGTCAACACCCGCACCGGCGACTCAGAGGTGCGCCGGCAGCGCCGGTTGGTGATCTCGTTCTTCGCCACCGTCGCCAACTACGACTACGGCTTCTACTGGTCGCTGTATCAGGACGGTGCTATCGAGCTGGAGATCAAGCTCACCGGGATCCTGTCGGTGTCCGGCATCGCCGACGGCGCCGAGCCCGCCTACGGCCGGATGGTCGCCCCGAACGTGCAGGCCCCCACCCACCAGCACTACTTCGCGATCCGCCTCGATACCGCGGTCGACGGACCGCAGAACCGGCTCGTCGAGGTGCACGCCGAGGTTGAGGAGGACGAGACCCTCAACCCCTACGGGAATGCGGTGAAGATGGTCGCCGCAACGATCGCCTCCGAGCGGGAGGCCGCCCGGGTGAACGACGCGTCCCGCGCCGTGCATTGGCGCATCGAGAGCACCGAGCGCACCAACCGATATGGAGACAACACGAGCTTCCGACTCATGCTGCCCAACACGACGAAGCTCTTCGCCCGGCCCGGCAGCGTCGTGGAGCGTAAGGCTCCGTTCGTCGCCAAGCACCTGTGGGCCACGGCCTACGACCCGGCCGAGCGCTTCATCGCCGGCGACTACCCGAACCAGGCGCCGCTGGGCGAGGAGGGGATCACTGCCTGGCAGCAGGCCGACCGCTCGCTCGACGGCGCCCAGCTCGTGGTTTGGCCGATCATCGCGGTGCACCATTACGTGCGACCGGAGGACTGGCCCATCATGCCGCTGCAGCGCATCGGCTTCCGGATGGAGCCGGACGGCTTCTTCGACCGCAACCCCGCGCTCGATGTCCCGCCCTCCGACAGTGCGCACTGTGCGCCGTCGGCAGCGGGGCATGGGTCGCACGGGGCCCACGACCACGGGTCTCACGACCACGGGTCTCACGACCACGGGTCGCACGGGTCTCATGTGCACTGACGCCGGGTGCTGAGACGCCAGGTGCCTGCGTCGACCCCAACACGGTCGGCGCAGGCACCTGAGGGCATCCGCGTCTCAGCGCACGGCGTAGACCACGTGGTCGTCGAGGTAACCCCAGACCGTTCCGGTCTGTGAGAAGCCGGCGCTGCGCAGCGCCT
>JAATGR010000186.1 GCA_015654575.1 Actinomycetales bacterium | reverse complement strand
GCCCCGGGCCCCTATCGTTCAGGCGACGAGTGCGCCGCCATCGACGACGGCGACGGTGCCCGTGACGTGGTCCTGGTCCATGAGGGCGAGGAACGCCTTCGCGACGTCGTCGGGCTCGGCGACGCGCCCGACGGGGAGGGTTGCGGCGGCCCCGGCGTACATGCTTTCCCGGTCCTCCTCGCTTAGCTGCGCCCAGAGCGGCGAGCGCACCACGCCGGGGGCGACGACGTTCACACGCAGCGGTGCGAGCTCGACGGCGAGACTGCGCGCGACAGAGACGATGGCGCCGGAGGTCGCGGTGCCGAGCGTCCAGCCCGGGCCGCCCTTATACGCGGCGGTGCCGCTGGTCAGCGTGATCGATCCGGTCGCGCTCAGGTGCGACACCGCCAGGCGCACGGCCTCGAGGGCGTGGAACACGCGCAGCCCGAAGAACTTCTGCGCGTGCGCGACGCTGTACTCGGCCAGCGGGCGGCCGACGAGGTTCTCGCCGGCGGTGTAGACGAGATGGTCGAAAGCCCCGAGCTCATCGAAGAGCGCGGCGACGGCCGCGCTGGAGGAGGCGTCGACGGCGCGTCCGACGACGCCGGCCGGCAGCTCGGCGAGGGCGCGCCCGATGGACTCGGGGCGGCGGGAGGCGATGGTGACGACGGCGCCGACCTCGGCGGCGCGACGGGCGGTCGCGAGGCCGATGCCGCTGGTGCCGCCGAGGATGACGATTCGGGAGGATGCGGTGACTGTCATGCCCCCAGCATCAGGCCGGGGCGGTCTCCTCGTCCAAGACCCTTTCCGCCGTCAGTGATACCCGCAGGGTATGAGCAAGTGCTGCCGCGCGCCCCAAAGGAGCGGAGTCGTGACCGACGGCCCATACGACTCCGACCTCGCTCGGGGCGAGCCCGGGCACCTCCCGCACCACGACATCGGGACGGGTGTAGAAGCGCGCCGTGGAAGCAGGAAGGATGGCAACCCCGAATGAGGCAGCGACGCGTTCGAGCTTGATCTCGACCTCCGCCGGGTAGCCGCCGAACGCCATCTCGATCGGCTGCCCGCGCCGCAACCGTGCAGCCCGCCACTCCGGCACGGCATCCGGCGACTGCAGCAGCTCGTACTCGGAGAGCGCCTCGATGTCGAGTGGTCCGGCATCGGCGACGGCGAGCGGATGCGCCGCCGCCAGCACCGCGACCCGCGCTTCCCGGAACAGTGGCTCGATGCGCAGGCCGCGACGGGGGATCGGGAGCCGGACGAGACCGAGGTCGACACGGCCGTCGAGGATCGTCTCCACCTGATCGTCCCAGCCGGTGCGCACCAGTTCGACCTGGATGCCGGGAAAGGACTCCTGCAGCCCCTGCACGATCGGGGTCACGAGCAGCCCCGGCATGAATCCGATGGCCAGCTGCTCGACGCCGCGCGATGCCTGACGGGCCCGCCGCTGCAACGCGGACGCCGATTGCAGCAGCCGTCGCGCATCGTCCGCGAGCAGCCGGCCCGCTTCCGTCAGCGCGGTGCCGCGTGTCGAACGGTCGAAGAGCGCGACACCGAGCTCGCGCTCCAACACCGTGATCTGACGGCTCAGCACGGGCTGCGCGACGTGAAGCGCCTCGGAAGCGCGGCCGAAGTTCAGCGCCTCCGCCACGGCCAGGAAGTACCGCAGCCGTCGCAGATTCAGATCAGCCATGACGAGGATGCTACGGCTCACGGTTGAGCAGTGGGCCGCCTCGACGTTCATCAGCCCAGCTGGACGGCGAGACCACGCGGTTTGACGAGCGACGCATCCGCCGCGCGCTCGCCGATCAGCGTCGGCGCTCCGCTGCGAGCAGTTCGTGCGTTCCGTAGCTGTTGTCGTCAGGGTTGAGAGTGACACCTGGAGCGACGATCTGGTCGATACGGTCAAGGACGTCCCCCGACAACGCCCGCTCCGCGGCCGGAAGGTAGGACTGCAGCTGTTCCATCGTGCGCGGGCCCACGATCGCGGAGGTGATGCCGGGGTGGTTGATCACGAAGGCGATCGCCAACTCGATGAGTGTGAGACCGCTTCGTTCGGCCAGAAGGGCGAGATCCTCGACCACATCGAGCTTTCGCCGGTTCGCGGGACTGGTCATGTCGAACCGTGCACCTGGACGTGCGCTCGACGTCGGTGCGGGGGCGGAGTCCTTCCGCCACCGTCCCGACAGCCATCCGCCGGCCAGCGGGCTGTAGCTGAGCGTGCCCATGCCGTGCCGCAGGGTGGCCGGCAGGACGTCCTCCTCGATGCCGCGTACGAGGATCGAGTAGGGCGGCTGCTCGGTCACGAAGCGTTCCAGGCGCCGCTCGCGGGAGGCCCACTGGGCCTCCACGATCTGCGAGCCCGAGAACGACGACGAACCGATGTAGCGCACCTTGCCCTGATGCACGAGGTCGGAGAGCGCACCGAGGGTCTCCTC
>JAATGR010000120.1 GCA_015654575.1 Actinomycetales bacterium | reverse complement strand
CGACGCCGCCGACGATCAGCACGATCATGAGGGGCGTCGTGACCTCGCTGCTGACTCTGTACGCGCTGATGCGGGCCTGGAACCTCGGGTTCTGGCGCGAAGGGGACGACGCCTCGGAGGAGCCCGAGACGAAGGCGCGCATCTCGTACCTCGGCGGCGCGCCCGAGGCTGGCATCCAGACCGAGACCCGGCGCATCCCCCGGGTGATGACCGCGGCGACGGCAGGGATGGTCGCCGTCACGGTCGCGCTCACCGTGTTCGCCGGCCCGCTCTACGAGCTGTGCGCGCGGATCGGCGACGACCTGCAGTCGGTGGTCACGCTCGACCAGCTCGATGCGGAGACCGGATCATGAGCCCCGCCCGCGCGATCGTGCAGATCTGGCGTCAGCTGCCGTTCTTCGTCTGGCTGATCGCGCTGTGGATGCTGCTCTGGCAGCAGTTCACCGTGATGGCGTTCGTGACCGGGGTGATCGCCGCGGTCGTCGTCACCCGGGTGTTCCGGCTGCCGCCGGTCGAGCTCTCCGGGCGGGTCGACCCCTGGCACGCGCTGGTGTTCGTGGTCGCCTTCGTCGGCGCGGTGGTGCGTGGTTCGCTGACCGTGGCGTGGCAGGTCGTCGACCCGCGGCGTCAGCCCGGCGCCGCGGTGATCGCGGTGCCGCTGATCGTCGACGACGACGTCATCCTGGCGCACACGGCGGTCACGTGCTCGTTGATCCCCGGCTCGCTGATCGTCGACGTGGATCGCGGGCGCCACATCCTCTACCTGCACGTGATCGGCGTGCGGGATGCCGCGGGCGTCGAGGCGCAGCGCGCCGTCGTGCTGCGGTGGGAACGGCGGATCGTGAGCGCGGTGGGCTCGCGCGGGCAGGTCGCCCGTATGCGGGAGGCGATGCGATGAACGTGCTGCTGCTCGTCGTCTACGGGATCTTCGGCGTCGCCGCGCTCCTCACCCTGTGGCGGATCGTCGTCGGGCCCTCGATCCTCGACCGCGCCGTCGCGAGCGACGTGCTGCTGACCGAGGTCATGTGCGTGCTGGGGGCGGAGATGGCCATCGACCACCACACCCGGACGCTGCCGGTGCTGCTGGTGATCGCCGCGGTCGGTGTGTTCGGATCGATCTCGGTGGCCCGGTTCGTGGCGAGAAGGGACGGAGAGGGCCGATGAGCGCACAGACGTGGGAGACCGTGCTGGACACCGCGGCGCTCGTGCTGATCCTCCTCGGCGCGCTGCTGTGTCTGACAGCGGCCATCGGCCTGCTCCGGTTCCGCGACGTGCCGACCCGGTTGCACGCGGCGACCAAGCCCCAGGTGCTCGGGTTCGTGCTGATCTGCCTGGCCATCGCACTGTCGATGCGCTCCTGGCCGGTGGTGGCCTTCCTCGCCCCGGTCGTGCTCATCCAGCTCGCGACCGCTCCGCTGTCGGCCCACATGATCGGCCGGCAGGCGTACCGCAACGGCACTATCGACCGCGACACCCTCTACACCGACGAGCTCGCCGACGCCGACGACCCGCCGCCCGGCTCGACGGAGCGCTGAGATCGACCGCCGCTGAGCGCAGACGTCTCGCTCAGCCGATCAGGCTCGGCGCCAGGTCGCGCAGCGTTCGCCGGTGGGTCATGCGGGTCACGCCGATCGCCGCGAGCACGAGTGCACCCAGCATCCATGTCAGCAGTACCGCGACGTCGCCGCCGACCCGGGCGATGTCGCCGCCGTACATGAGCTGGCGCATCGCATCGACGACGTAGCCCATCGGCAGCACCTGGTGGAGTCCCGCGAGGGGGCCGGGCAGTGTCTGCCACGGGAAGGTGCCGCCGGCCGTGACCAGCTGCAGGACCATCAGCACGAGACCGAGGAACTGCCCGACCGATCCCAGCCACACGTTCAGGGCGAGGATGATCGCCGCGTAGGTGAACGAGGCGAGCACCATGGTCCCGAGCGTTGCCAGCGGGTTCGCGAACCCGAAACCGAGGGCGACCGCCAGGATGCCGAACAGGGCCGCCATCTGCACGCCGCCGAGAACCGCCGGGGTCAGCCAGCCCGCGAGCGTGATCCGGATCGGCGAATGCAGCGCCGTCACGGCGCGCTTGGAGATCGGCTTGACGATCAGGAACAGCGCGTAGATGCCGATCCATCCGGCAAGTGCCGTGAAGAACGGCGCGAGACCGGCGCCGTAGTCGCCCGCGGCGGTGACCGCGGTCGTGGAGATCGCCACCGGGTCGGCGATCGTGGCCGCCTGCTGCGTGCGCAGATCGGCGTCGGAGTCGGGAATCTGGGACATCCCGTCATCGAGGCCGTCGCGCAGCTGGGCGAGGCCGTCGACGAGCGGCGCGAGACCCGTCGCCAGGGTCGACGCCCCGGTGCTCACGCTCGACGCCCCGGAGCTCAGGCTCGCGGCTCCCGACGCGGCGGATGCGGCGCCGTCCGCGACCTGCGCAGCCCCGGTGGACACCGACGCGGCACCCTGGGCCACCGTCGCCGCGCCCGCCGCGAGCTGGTCGATCTGCCCGACAGCCGACTGCACCGTGGTGCTGGCGGCCGTCGCCTTGTCGCCGAGGACGTCGACCTGCGCCATGATGGCGGCAATCTGATCGGCGCTGAGTCCCTGATCCGCCAGTGTGGTCTCGATGTCGGAACGCACCTGCGGCAGCGCGTCGACCATGGACTGCGCGGCGGTGCCGGCCTGGTCGGCGTAGCCGTCGAGCGTCGCGGCGCCGTCCGCGACCTGGGCCGCGCCGTCGGCGACCTGGGCGGCACCGGTCGCGACCTGCGTGGCGCCCGAGGAGAGCGTCGCGGTGCCCGCGGCGAGCGTCGTCGCGCCGTCGGACACCTGGGTCGCGCCGTCGGCCAGCTGGTCGGCGCCGGTCTGCGCACTCGCCGCGCCGTCGGCGAGCTGGGCTGCGCCGTCGGCCGCGGTCACGAGGCTCGAACGGACCGTGGCGAGACCGTCGAGCAACTGCAGCGCGGCCTGCTGGCCGACCGTCTCGGCGACGGAGACGCGGATCTTCTCGATCGCCTGCGCGCCGATCGTGGAGGCGAGATAGTTGTTCGCGTCGTTCGTGGCCAGCGCCAAGGTCGCCTGGTGCGGGTCGTCTCCGGAGGCGGAGACCAGCGCAGCGGAGAAGTCGGAGGGGATCGTCACCGAGAAGTCGACCGTGCCCGCCGCCAGCGCCGCGTCCGCGGCGTCGGCATCCATCGGCTGCCAGTCGAACGAGGCTGTCTCGATGAGATTGTCGGAGACCTGGTCGCCGTAGTTCGTCCAGGCACCATTCACCGTGGCGCCGGTGTCGGCCACCACGAGCGCCACCGGCACCTGGTCGAGCTTGCCGTAGGGGTCCTGGTTGGCCCACAGGTAGAGACCGCCATAGATCACCGGAACGCACATCAGGGCGACCAATGCGAGGAGCGACATCCGGCTCGCGGTGAGCCGCCGCAACTCGGCCATGAGCATCGCGGGGACCTTCATCGGGCCACCTCCTCGGTGGTGTCGGTCGTGGTGGCGGGGAGCGGTTCGACGCCGCGGGTCGCATGGCCTTCGAGCACGGTGTCGGATGCGGCGCCGGCGACGACCAGCACGCCGTAGCCGCGGTCGGCGAACTCTTCGGCGAGACCCCACCAGACGTACGGGCTGCCGCCGTGCCGGTCGGGCGAGACGAGCACCAGGGCCTCCACGCCTCGCCGCATCACCGTCAGCGTGAGCAGCACCCGCAGCCGGTCGGCGGGCGGGAGGTCCGCGAAGGGGGTGCGCCACTGCGCCTCCAGCCCGTTCTCGGTCAGCCAGTTGCGCGCGGCGAGCGGGTTGGCGTTGTGCCGGGCGAACATCAGTTCTTCGGCGACCACCGCGTAGAGGGAGACGTTCGGGGCGGGGTCGCAGACCTCGGGCGCGTCGACGAGCGCGACGCGGCGGCGGATGGCGGCGGCGTCCTCGTGTCCGTCGAGGATGACGCGGCCGGTGTCGGGCCGCATCCGCCCGGACGCGATCAGTCCCAGCACGGTGGGGCGCTGCTCCGTCTCGGCGATGGCCAGGCGCGCGCCCTCGCCCCAGGCGAGCGAGGTCTCCGGAAGGGCCAGCCCGTGCCGGCCCTTCGATACGCCCTGAAGTTCGATGCGCATCATTCCTCCGTGTGGTCGGGATCGGCGACGTCCGCAGCGGTCCGGTCGAGGTGCGTCGTCGGCGCGGCGTCGTCGGATATGAGGGCCGCGGCTTCGCGCCAGGACAGTCCGGCCGCCCCCAGCACCGCGGCGACGGCGGTGCTGCCGGCGTTGGCGTCGAGCCGGGTGACCGCCATCCGTGCGGTCTCCTCGATGAGGTGGACGAGGTCGGGGCCGGGGAGGTCCGTTCGGAGTGTGGCCGCGGCCTGGCCGGCGCCGACGATGGCGGCCAGTCGCTCCCGGACCGGGGCGAGCGCTGCGGCCGTCTCGGCGACGTGCGACTCGCCCAGGGCGAGCGCGGCGACGAGCTGCACCTGCGTGGCGGCCTCCCAGAGTCGCCGGGTCAGGTGCACGAGAGCGACGGGCGCGGCGGCGTCCGGTATGCCAGCGGCGATGTCGTTGAACCGTCCGCTTCCGGTGCGGATGAGCTCGGCGACGAGCGCATCGCGGTCGGGGAAGTGCCCGTACAGCGCGCGGCGGGACAACCCGGCCGCGCGCGCGATCGTGTCCATCGAGGCGCGGGGGTCGCGCGCGATAACGGCGTGCGCCGCGTCGAGCAGCGCGCCGCGGTTGGTGACGGCGTCGCGGCGCCGGGGGGTGATGGGAGTAGGCACCGCATCATTCTAGACCCAAAACTGCACAGCAGTGTGCAGTTTTGGGTCTCCGGTTGTCGTGCGCAGGACGGTGCCGTCGAACGCGCCGGTGTGTGTCCGGGCTGCCGTTGTCGCTATGGTCGGCCGCATGGCCGCACAACCATCCGGCGATCACCCTCCGCGGAGTGGGCGCCTCTCGTCTGGGCGATGGTCTTCGCCATCGGCACGATCATCCTCATCTGGACTCTCGCTGTTCCGTTCAGTCCCGTCGCCTTCGCGGTAACGTCGCTGCCCTGCGGGTCATCCTCTCGCGTAGGGAAAGGACTCGTCGCATCGCTCGTGGTTGCCATCGTTTTCTTCGCGACTGCCGCAATCGGTCTTGGGCTTCCTCGCCTTCGCGGGCTCCTCTTCCTAGGACTCGGCCTGCTCGGGTTCACACCTGTTGTCTCATACTTCTTCGTGGCATTCGGGCCCGTACTGAATCTGGGTTGAGCATCGCCCGGTTCGCGGGGGGTCTCCGCGTCGATGTGCGCCCGGATTTGGACCGCGGCGAACTCTACGCAGCACCGCCTCATCACGCACGCACCGGGCGACGGCGGAAGAGATCGGCCCGATGATGAGTGTGGTGAGCAGACCCGCGCATGCCCCGAAGAGGATCGGCGACGTGCCACCCGCCCCGTGCCCCATCGCCCATGCCACGATGCTGATCGAGGACGCGGCGCAGACGAGAGCAGTCGTCAGCAATGCGTACGACTGAGGCGAACGATCCCGAATCGCAGAGAAGACCGCAAGGGCTACCCCGGTGAAGAGGAAAACAGCCGCAGCGATCGTTGTGATCCCCTGAAGCGATTGCCCTCCCTCAGCGATCGGGCAGAGTCCAGGATGGCGCGCGGATGCATAGTTACGGCACCCGGCTAGGAAGAGAACGCCGAGGAAGGCGATCCCGATTCCGCAAGCGACGACACACCTGATGACTAACCACCACCACCCGGCCCTGACCGTGGTGATCCGTCGCATCAGTCCACGCTCACTCAATCGTCACCCGACGAGCATTCCCACGGGATCGGTGCCGTCGAGCCCCAATCATCGGAATACCAACACTTGTTCGGCGCAGTCCACCCTCGAGACGCCGCGAGAGTAGTACGCAGAGGCGCTCCAGAGGGAAACGTCGTCGCATAGTTAGCGCCCATGCAGTCAGTCAGGGTAATCGTCGGAAACGCCTCGCAGGTGCTGCGCTCAACAGCATGGACATTCCCGTCGATGACGCTCGTCGCGTCCTGTCCCCGATCGGGATATAGCGCAAGGTAGACGTCGTTAGACCCCGCGATGGAGTAGGGCATCGCATAAGGCTGCGCCATCCCCGCGCTCACGCTGCTGCGCTCGCATTCATCGAACAGGTCGTTGTAGTCGCCGTAGAACCCAATCTGCCCGGGGGCGTAGACCATGTCGCTGCCGTCGATCACCATCGCGAACCAGTTGAACTCGCGGTTCGAGGCCGCGGCCCAGTCCTTGTAACCGTCGTTGGAGACGCCGCAGCTTGGCCGGATGCCGGTGTTGGATCCCTGAACGGAGGGGGCGCCCTTGTTCGTCGTCCAGAAATCGACAGTGAACTCCACACCCCAGTGATCGGGCATGTTGTAGATGTTGTCGTACGGATGGAGCGGCCCGCCCCACGTGTATTTCTCGACGATGTTCACGAACGTTCCCATGTCCCGGATCTGAACCTCCGCCATATAGGGATCCCAACGCCCGGCGGGCGTGTCCAACGCCATCGCGTCGCTTCCTACTTTCGACGTGGTGCCGAGTTCTCCCTCGCCAGTCGTTTCGGTGAACTCGTCGGAGGGCGCTCCGGGCGAAGCGGCGAACTCCGGAAGGCCGGTCTCCAGGACGTATGTCTGCGCAGAACGAGCTTGCACTCCCGATTCGAACTGATCGGGATCGACGTACGCTCCGACAACCTCGGGCTGCGTCCCCGCTTTCGACTGCATCTCTGCAAGGAAACCGTCCAGGGTCTGGCTCGACCCGATCCAGTAGTCACCCACCGTGGAATCGCTTTCGAAGTTGTATCCCCGTACGTCCGCTCCGAAGGAGCTCTGAATTGACGTGGCATCCGGAAGGCTCACTGCGTGATCGAAATCGATCTGCTGGATCGTGGCCGCAGGCTCGGTTGTCGCTGGTTCAGCGTCAAGAGCCCCTGCGGCATGGGCTGGCGCAATAGTGCCCAGAGCGGTCACGAGCGCGGCTGCGAAACCTAAGGGCAGACTGGCGGGGCGGCAAACAATGCTTCATTGCAAATCCTGGGTTTGTTCATTGCTCATTCCAATAATATCGTAGAATCCCTTGATTTCTCGCAACTGTAGAAGAGCGAAAGCACGGGAACGACGCGTTGTCTGGCAGCGGCGGCTCACACGGGAAGAGCGCGACAACATCACGTTGAACAAACAGATCGAACGCGCCGAACGCATCGCCGACGGCCAGCCCGCCCCGCGCCGGCCCCTCCCCGCGAGGAGGCGCTCGTGTCACGAAAACCGGCCGAGAACGTTACACAGCTGCCGTCTCGCGGAGAGTGGGAGGAGGGTCGGCGGGTGCGCCCGGGGAAACCGGTCTCTCGGGAGAAGAAAAGGGGAGGGGGAAGAAGCTCAGTCGGTGCCGGAGTCGAACGCGGACGCCTCGTTGGCGGCATCCGTTGCCTCGGCCAGCTCTTCGCGCTCGGCGTCGTAGGGGGCGACGTGCTCGGTGATCTCCTCGGCCTCGCCACGGCGCAGCGCGCCCACCAGCGCGCCGGTCGGCCCGCCGATGAGGCCCAGCGTCGCGTACTGCTCCAGCCGCGTGCGCGAGTCGGCGATGTCGAGATTGCGCATCGTGAGCTGCCCGATGCGGTCGGTCGGGCCGAACGCGGCGTCCCCGACGCGCTCCATCGACAGCTTCTCGGGACCGTACGACATGACGGGCGCCGTCGTGTCGAGCACCGTGTAGTCCTCGCCGCGCCGCAGCCGCAGCGTCACGGTGCCGGTGATCGTGGAGCCGACCCACTTCTGGATCGACTCGCGCAGCATGAGCGACTGCGGCTCGAGCCAGCGTCCCTCGTACATGAGGCGCCCCAGCCGCCTGCCCTGCTCGTGGTAGGTGGCGAGCGTGTCCTCGTTGACGATCGCGTTGACCAGCCGCTCGTACGCGGCGAACAGCAGCGCCATCCCGGGGGCCTCGTAGATCCCGCGGCTCTTGGCCTCGATGATGCGGTTCTCGATCTGGTCGCTCATGCCGAGGCCGTGGCGCCCGCCGATGCGGTTGGCCTCCAGGACGAGGTCCACGGGGTCGGCGAACTCGACGCCGTTCAGGGCGACGGGGCGTCCGCGCTCGAAGGCGACCGTGACGTCCTCGGCCGCGATCTCGACGTCGGGATCCCAGAAGCGCACGCCCATGATCGGGTCCACCGTCTCCAGCGACACGTCCAGGTGCTCGAGCGTCTTCGCCTCGTGCGTCGCGCCCCAGATGTTGGCGTCGGTCGAGTAGGCCTTCTCAGCGGAGTCGCGGTACGGGAAGCCGTGCGCGACGAGCCACTCGCTCATCTCCTTGCGGCCGCCGAGCTCCGTGACGAAGTCGGCGTCAAGCCACGGCTTGTACACGCGCAGCGCGGGATTGGCCAGCAGGCCGTACCGGTAGAAGCGCTCGATGTCGTTGCCCTTGTAGGTGGAGCCGTCTCCCCAGATGTCGACGCCGTCCTCCTTCATCGCCCGCACGAGCAGCGTGCCGGTGACGGCGCGGCCGAGCGGCGTCGTGTTGAAGTAGGTGCGACCCGCGCTGCGGATGTGAAAGGCCCCGCACGAGAGTGCGACGAAGCCCTCCTCGACGAGCGCCGTCCTGCAGTCCACCAGGCGTGCGACCTCGGCCCCGTACTCCAGGGCGCGGCCGGGGATCGCCTCGATGTCGTCCTCGTCGGGCTGACCGAGGTCGCCCGTGTAGGTGCAGGGAACGGCCCCCTTGTCGCGCATCCACGCGACGGCGACGGAGGTGTCCAGACCCCCCGAGAAGGCGATGCCGACGCGCTCGCCGACGGGCAGGGACTGGAGGACCTTCGACATGGACTCCAGTGTAGTGAGCGTGCGCGCCCGGCCCCCGACAGGGGTCGCACGGCTGAAGCGGGACTGGGAGATTGCGTGCGGGGCATGCGTTCCGTCCGCGGCATCCGTACGCTCGGAAGCGAGGATGCCTCGCACCCGCCCAGCCGAACCCGAAAGTCGGCCCGCGGGATCGCGCGACAGCGGTGAGTCGTCCCGTGGCCCGATGCGGCGTCGACGGGCGAAAGGGGAGCAATGCATGCATTCGACCGATACTCCGGGACCGTCGACGGCGGCCGGGAAGCGAAGGATGCGCCCAGAGAGGACATCGTGCCCATCCCACGCGGCGGCGAGATCATGCGCGCGTCCGCCCGCGGCGATGACGCGGAGGTCGTCGACCTCATCGAGGCGTCGCCTCTGGAGGCGTGGTACGGGGTGCCGCTGGACCGGCTGATCGAGATCCTCGACAACCTCCCCCCGTCCGCGACGCAGGAGAGCCCCGTCGTGCGCGCCTTCCGTCTGATGCTCCACAGCGACCCGGTCGAGAGCTTGTCGATCGGCGACGACCCCCACGGCCTCGCCGAGGCCGCGAGCGCGTACTTCGACGTGCGCGTCCACGGCGAGCCCGAGCGCGCCGCGGCCATCGCCGACCTCGCGGGGGCGTCCCCGCAGCGCGTGAACGTGCTTTTCGACGACACGGCCGGCTGGCGCGCCTTCGCCTCCGTCCAGGAGGGGATCCGGGCGCTGCTGGCGGGCGACCACGTCGCCGCGCTCGCCGCCTTCGCGGACGCCAAGAGCGCGCCACCTCCGCGCACACTGACGGTCCTCCTGCGCGACGCCTATGTGAAGGGTGGGCTGATCGACGCCCTCTATGGCGACCCGGTCGTCGCGCGGCGCCAGCTTGATATCGCCGCCACGCTGCCGCGGACGCAGAGCTGGGCGGAGCCGGTCGTCGACAGCCACGTGGAGCTCGCGGAGGCGATGCTGCTCGCGGAGAGCGATCCGGCCGCCGCCGTCGAACGGCTCGAGCGGGCCCCCATCCCGTGGGTCGGCGAGCTGTGGCCGATCCGGCTGCTGATCATCCCGACCGTGTACCTGCGCGCCGGGGGCCTGGCCGCGGCCCGCGACCGCGTCGAGGAGCTGGGCCGCTCCGCGCCGGCGATCGCCGACGGATATCCGCACGTCGCACCCGCCATCGCGCGCAGCATCCTCGCCTTCGTCGACGGAGATCTCGACGGTGCGCGCGAGGCCCTCCGCATCGACCCGGATGCCGCGATGGTCGAGACCGCCCTGCTGCGCACGGGCCTCACCCTCGTCGAGGGCGACCCGGACGCGGCGCTCATGGAGGCAATAGCCCTCCATGAGCGCACGCGCGGTCTCCGGCGCTTCGAGGTCACGCGTGTCCTGTTCTTCGCGTGGGCGCAGCGGTGGCGCGGGGACGAGGCCGCCGCGGTCGAGGCGCTGAGCGGGCTGGTGGCGGAGTTCGGCGCGACGATGCCGTTCCCGCCGGCCCTCCCCGCCGACCTGCAGCGGTTCGCTCTGCAGCACGTTCCGGGCTGGCCGACGGCCGTCACGCTCGGCCGGGCGGGCCTCGCGCCGGCGGCGCCCCGGCTGACGCCGCGAGAGCGCCGGCTGCTTCCGCTCCTCGCCTCCGGCAGGACCAAGGAGCAGATCGCCGCGGACCTGTTCGTCTCGGTCAACACCGTCAAGTCGCAGCAGCGCACGCTGTTCCGCAAGCTCGGGGTCTCGTCGCGCCTCGACGCGCTCGT
>JAATGR010000192.1 GCA_015654575.1 Actinomycetales bacterium | reverse complement strand
TCGTCGACCTTCCGAGTGCTCACCCCGTGGACGTAGGCCTCCATCACCACCGCGAACAGGGCCTGATCAACCCAGCGGCGCCGTTCCAAAAGTGAAGGGAAGAACAAGCCCTGCCGCAGCTTCGGGATCCGCAGCTCCAGCCCCCCAGCCGTGGTCAGATGTCGAAGCTGCTGCGACATGGTGCGCAGAAGTGCTCGGCATCAGCCCCCACTTCCGCAGTGCCGACACCGGCGTTGCCGTGTATGTCGAGTTCCGGATCGGGCCGGACGAAGACGAGTTGGGCATCATGAACCGCGCATTCGCTCCAGCGACGACGCTAGGCGCAGGAACGCCGACGACGTACTGGCAGGTTAACGATGTCGCATCGACGCCGACGAATCTCACCACCCGAGGAGCGGCCGCCCACACGCCCACAACTGTTCGCGGCGGCGGCTTCAGCAAGGCATCCGCCGTCCATCTTTTCGGCAACGCGGTCGGCCTCATGCGCAGCCCTCGTTGGGCAGGGCGCCATTGAAGAATGCTTCGTTCCCCATCAGTCTTCGTGGAAGAATCTCGCTACTCCATTCCCACCGGTCGTAGCGGATGCAGATCCGCACCCTTCGGCCGATGACCGTTGGGGGGAACAGATCAAAAGCCTCCGCCCCCGGAGACCTTCACTTCAGTCCGCATACCAACGGGTTTGCAGACCGGTGTACTTGTCGAACGCGTGCAACGACAGGTCGCGACCGAAACCGGACTGCTTGAACCCGCCGAACGGCGTCGTCACGTCGATCGCATCGACGCCGTTGATGGTCACGGTGCCGGCCGCGAGCCGTTGCGGGACGCGCTGAGCCCGGCGGACGTCGTCTGTGAACACGGACGCCGCCAGCCCGTACTTGCTGAGGTTCGCGAGCTCAATCGCCTCGTCCTCCTCATCGAACACAGTGATGCCGAGCACCGGCCCGAACACCTCCTCCCGGAAGAGCTCGCTGTCGCTTCGAATGTCAGCGAAGATCGTCGGCGGCACGAACGCACGGTCCGACTCGACGTCGAGACCGGGAACGGGACGAACACCGCCCGTCAGCAGACGCGCGTCGTCGAGACCGCGGCTGATTAACCCGCGGACGCGCTCGGCATGCTTCGTGCTGACGAGCGGGCCCATCTCGGTTGTCGGCGCGAGCGGATCACCGACGACGATCGCATCGGCCCGGGCGCGCAGCAGCTCTGCGAAGTCCGCAGCGATGGAGCGGTGGACGAGCACGCGTGAGTTCGCCGAACACACCTGGCCGCTGTTGAAGAAGATACCAGCGGACGTGCGATCGGCGACCGTCGCGAGGTCGCGCACGTCATCGAACACGAGGTTCGCACTCTTCCCGCCGCACTCGGGCCATACCTGCTTGAGGTTGGACTGCCCGGAGTACTGCATGAAGAGCTTGCCAACGGCGGTCGACCCGGTGAAGGCGATTGCGTCGACGTCAGGATGGAGGCCGAGTGCCTTACCCGCTTCCGCGCCAAAGCCCGGCACGACGTTGAAGACGCCGTCGGGTAATCCGTTGGCGCTGCACAGCTCGGCAAAAGCGATCGCACTCAGCGGGGTCTCTTCTGCGGGCTTGAGGACCACGCTGTTTCCAGCGGCGAGCGCGGGAGCGATCTTCCACATCGCCATCTCAAGCGGGTAGTTCCATGGCACGACCGCGCCGACGACGCCCAGCGGCATCCGCGTGATGACGGCGAGGTGCCGCGGATCGATCGGGGCGACTTCGCCGTAGAGCTTGTCGATCGCTTCCGCGTACCAGCGGAGGATCGCGGCAGCGCCGGGGATGTCGTAGGCGAGCGTGTCACGGTAGAGCTTCCCGCCGTCGAGGGATTCGAGCAACGCGAACTCGGCACACCGCTCGTCGAGCGCATCGGCAATGCGTTGGAGGATTCGCTTGCGCTCGCCAGGCGCTGAACGACACCAGTCGCCGCGCTCGAACGCCCGCCGCGCCGCGCGCACCGCACGGTCGACGTCGACCGCTCCGCCACGCGCGACGTCCGTGAGCGGCCGACCAGTTGCCGGGTCCTCCGAGACGAAGGTCTCGCCGCTGGCCGCTGAGGAGAAGCGGCCGTCGATGAACATGTCGCCGCGCGGGGCCAGTCGTGCTGCCCGGTCGCGGAGGGATGCGGCGGTGTCCGTCACGACATCGCTCCGATCAGGTCTGCGACGTTCATGGTCGCGGGTACCTCATCGAACCTGACGAGGACCTTGACGACATCGTCGGCGACGTGGGTCGCCTTCTCACAGAGGGCAACGAGGTCATCGAGCGTTCCGCGGTGCGAGACAAGCGGGCTCACGTCGATCGCGCCGGAAGCGATCAGGTCGACCGCCATTCGGAAAGACGCGAGAGCGACTTCGCCTTGCGCGCCCATCGCGCCCGCGATTCGCATGTTGCGCCCCAGGATGTCGAGCACGGGGATGCCGAGATCTCCCGGCTCATCGTCAGGAAGCCCGAAGATGCCGACGACGCCACCATTGCGCACGGCCCTACCGCATCTCGCCCGGCCATCCAGTTCGCCCGAGGTGTCGATCGCGAGGGACACGGCATTCTCCGGTCCGACGGACTCTCCCTGCTCTACGACGCGTGCACCGAAACGCTCGGCGAGCGCGCGCCGATTCGCGTCGGGCTCGACGACCCAGACCTGCTCCGAACCGAGGTGGCGCAACAGCTGCACGAACATCACACCGGCCGGCCCGGCGCCCACCACGAGCGCACCATCGGGAGGTTCCGCCGACGGCCAATACTGTCTGAGCGCGTAGACGACGGTACCGAGCTGCTGGGCGAAGACCGCAGAGTCCGGGGCGAGGTCGGCGGGGAGCGCAACGAGCTGTCCGACATGGGCGAGTTGATAGGGCGCGAAGACCTTGCCGTCGGCGGGAAACGGCACGTGCAGCACACGCGTGCCGATGTCGAACTCGCCGCAGGGACAGTCGACGACCTCGCCGACGGTCTCGTGGCCGAACGCATCGGTATCGAACCCGTAGGAGTCGGCTCCGCGGAACCGGTGGAGATCCGAGCCGCAGACCGTCGACACGATCGTCCGCAGCAAGGCCGTACCGCGAGTCGGCGACGGCACCGGCAGAGCCCGGATCGCGAGCTCGCCCGACGCGTCGACATACGCGCCCGGCATCGTCTGGTGGTGCGTGAGGGTCATCCAGTGTTCCTTCTATCTCCGTCTGTCCGCGTGGCTCCGCCGGTATCCACCGTCGATCCACGTCGTGATGAGCGCCGCCATGCGTTCGGCGCGATCGTCCAGCGATGCCGACGAGACCTGCTCGTCGCGCGCACAGTTGTTCCAGCAGACGGCGCCGAAGCCGTCGAGCGACGGCACCCCGGCGGCGGCGAAGAAGCTGGTATCCGAGCCACCTCGCTCGTGGACCCGGTACGCCGTCGACCCGCGCGCGAGTCGTCCGTCGAGCTCGCGGAGGACACGCCACGCCTCCTCGGACACCGACGACGGATAGGCCGGGCGCGTGAGTCCGCCAGATACCTCGATCGAGCCCTCGAACGTCTCGTCCGCACGAGCGACGGCGGCCTGGATCTGACTGACGGCGTCTTCGAGGTCCGCGTCACGGTCGGCGCGCACGTCGACCTCGAATAAGCCGCGCTCGGCGGCGATCTGCCGGGACGATCCGATGTCGAGATGGCAGACGCTCACGAGCACGGACGGGGTGGACAGGGCCTGCACGGACGCAGCAAGCGACACGAGCGGCGTCGCCGCGTTGATCCCTCCCGGCTCGGTCACGTGCACCGCCCGCCCGGTCGCCGCGACGCGCATGGCGCCGACGGCGCCCCGAGAGCCGACGAAGCCGTCGCCCGGCTTACCGGCCTCGATCCCTATGCACAGGTCGGTGTGCTCGGCGTACTGCTCCAGCCACGGTCTCGTGCCGACACTTCCGGCTTCTTCGTCAGGAACGATGAGCAGCCGGATCGTCCCGGGGCCTTGGCTTGCCCGAACGGCCCGGTGCGCGGCGATACCGGCGAGCACGATGCCCGCCTTCATATCTCCGACGCCGGGACCGGTCAGCATCCCGGTCTCCGCATCTTCGCCGTACTGCCATGCCGAGTCGAAACCGACGGGCCACACGGTGTCGCTGTGCCCGACGATCGTCACCGCTGTGCCGACGCCATCGCCTGCCATCGTGTTTCCAACCTGCGCCTCGGCGACGAGGAGATCCGCACGGCCGGGAACCGGACGGCGATGAACGGTGAATCCGAGGCCTCGGAACCATCGTTCCAGGATGCGGTTCACCGTCTCGATCGCGTCGAGGTCGTCCGGTCCGCCCGCGGCGGCGACAAGGGCGGCGAGCAGATCACGCTCCTCGGCGACGATGCTCATGGCATTGCGACGCGCGGGCAGAGCCAGGCATCGGCGACGTCGAAGCCGACGTCCACGCCATCATCGGGACGCAGAGCGTCCGCGAGCGCGCCATCGGTGACCTGCACGACGAGCTGCTGACCGCCGACGTCGACGAGCGCCTCCGTGTATCCACCTTTGAACACCAGGTCGACGACGGTTCCACGAAGTCGGACGTCCGTACTCCCCGACCCTCCGGCCGGAGCGAGCGTCAGCAGCTCAGGCCGAAGAACGACCACTGCGGACGTGCTCACGTCACAGCCTGCGGCGCGGCGCACAGCGGCCGACGGCAGCTCGAACAGATCGGTGACAATGCGACCGTCGCGCTCGCCGATGACCGGAACGGCGACCGACTTCCCGACGAAGTCGGCTACGCGCTCGTTGCGGGGATGCCGGTACATCCGAGCGGGCGCGTCGACCTGGACAAGCTCCCCGGCATCCATGAAACCGATGCGATCGGACATCGAGAACGCTTCCTCCTGATCATGCGTCACGTAGAGGAAGGTCACGCGGGTCTCGCGCTGGATCCGTTTGAGCTCGACCTGCATCTGCTGTCGCAGCTTGAGGTCAAGTGCGCCGAGCGGCTCATCCAGGAGCAGGATCTGCGGAGACAGCACGAGCGAACGAGCGAGCGCGACCCTCTGCTGCATGCCGCCGCTCAGCTCCGTCGGTTTCTTCCCCCGCGCCGCGCCAAGCCCGACCATCTCGATGGCTTCCGCCACCCTCCGGGGGATGTCCCGCCGGGGGCTGTCGGACTGCTTGAGCCCGAAGGCGATGTTGTCCGCGACGGTCATGTGCGGGAACAGCGCATAGTTCTGGAAGACGGTGTGCACCGGGCGACGGTGCGGCGGGAGTGCGCTGATATCGCGCCCGTTGAGCAGGATGCGGCCCTCCGTCGGCCGCTCGAGCCCTGAGACGAGCTTGAGGGTGGTCGTCTTTCCACATCCGCTCGGTCCGATCAGCGAGAAGAACTCACCGCGGCGGAGGGTGAGACTCATCGAGCGCAGCGTCGGCGCGCTCGCGCTCGCATACTTCTTCGTGACCTCACGGAACTCGAGGACATGCTCGGAATCGGTCATCGGGTTTCGGCTCCTTTTCGGGGCCCGACCGCGCTGAGCGACTTGACCCCGGTGAAGGTCAAGGCGACGAACATCGGCACGAGGGAGAACAGCATGGTGAGCACCGCGATGGCGTTGACCTCCGCGGTCGCCCCGTGGCGGATGAGGCTCATCATCATCGTCGGTAACGTCTCTACAGTCGGCCCGCCGAGGAAGGTCGGGCTGACGACGTCATCGAGCGAGAACGTGAACGCCATAAGGAAGGCGACGACGAGGCTCGGTACGACCAGGGGAAGCGTGACGCTGCGGAACACGGCCCACGGCTTTGCGCCGAGGTCCCGGGCTGCGTCCTCGAACGAGGAGTCCAGCTGCCGGAGTCGGGCGTTGATGATGAGGAAGGCGTACGCGGAGGAGTAGACGAGCTGCGCTCCGACGACGAGCCACACCCCGAGCGGCAGCTTCACGATCCGCGTCGAGAGGAAGATCGCCATCACGATGATGACGATGGGGAGGACAAGCCGGACGAGCACGAGCAGGTCGTCCACCGCGGAGAGCGCACGCAGACGCATGCTCCTGCGGCCGAGTGCCCCGAAGAATGCCACGAGGACAGACAGCAGCCCCGCGATTATAGCGATGCCGAATGAGGTCAACAGGCTCTGGATGAACTCGGCGTTGCCGAGCGCGTTCGCGAACCACTCCAGCGTGACCCCGCCCCAGCGAACCATCGTGGCGTCGGCGTTGAAGGCGTTGACGATGATCGCGACGAGCGGGAGGTAGAGGAACCCGAAGCCGAGCACCGTCAGCGCCGCGACGGTGACGTGCCGGTTCATGATCTGCTTCCGCTGCGCGACAGGGCTCGCCGGATCGCGCGGATCGTCGTCGGGATGAGATACGCGACCACGATCGCGACAAGCAACAGCACAGCGATCGTGGACCCGGCAGCGTAGTTGCCCGTCACGGAGAACGCGTTGGTGATGAGGTTGCCGACCATGAGAGTCTTCCCGCCGCCGAGGACCGTCGGGATCGTGTACTCGCCGAGGCTCGGGACGCCGACGAGAAGCGCGGCGACACCGACGCCCGACAGCGACATCGGGAACGTGATGCGGAAGAACGCCTTCGCCGGTGAGTAGCCGAGGTCCTGTGCGGCGGCGACGAGATTGCGGTCCCGTTGTTCGAGCACGGCATAGATCGGCAGGATGGCGAGCGGCAGATAGCAGTAGACGAGGCCGATGAAGACCGCGAATGGCGTGTAGTTCAGGTCCAGGTCAGCGGGAAACAAGCCGGTCGCCGTGAGCAGCGTCGGCACGACATCGTTCGTGCCCAGCAGGGTGATCCAGGCGTACACCCGCACGACGAAAGCGGTCCAGAACGGCACGATCACCGCGAGGAGGAGGAGGTTCTGCACAGCGCCTCGCGTGAGCGAGATCGCGTAGGCGATCGGGTACCCGATGACGACACAGGCGACGGTGGCGGTCATCGACAGCAGGATCGAGTTGCCGAACGCGACGAACGTCGAGCTTCGGAAGAGCCCCGCGTAGTTCTCCAGGGTGAATCCCCAGGAAAGTCTTCCGGTGTCGTAGTCGTAGGTGGCGAATGAGGCGACCAGGAGGAAGAGCGTCGGCAACAGGAAGAGGCCGGCGACGACCGCCCAGGTGGGTGTCATCGAGAGCGTGGTCCGGAGTCCCAGGGCGCGCTGACGCCCCGCCCGGGGTTCGGCCGACATCACCACGTGACGTCACCGCCGTGGGCCAGAACCCCTCCAGGGATCCGGATAAATAACAACATGCGTTGAGAATAACGCAACGAAAATGAGTATTCTGCTCGATCTCGACGCTCGTAACGGGGTCGTTACTGCTACGAAACAATCGCCTCGAGATCGCGCTCCCCCAGTACGAGCACAGTGGGTCCGGAGCTGTCTTTCGCGTGGTCCCTCCACTCGGCGATCTCGTCGATCGACCGCACTCTCGCGGAGGTCGCACCGAACGCCTGGGCGACGGCGACGATGTCGGGGTAGTCGAAGCGTACGCCGATGGGAGGGACACGGGCGGTCACCATCTCCTCCTCGATCTCCCGGTAGCCGCCGTTGTCCATCACGATCTGCAGCAGCGGCAGCCGCTCCTCGACCGCGGTGGCCAGCTCCGCCACGGAGTAGAAGAAGGCGCCGTCGCCGGTGAGCGCGACGACCTCGCGGTCCGGGCACGCCAGAGCGGCGCCGATCGCGGCCGGAAGACCGTATCCGAGCGGCGCGAACGCATCCGGGTAGAGAAACGAACGCGGGACCTGGAACGGATAGTGTGCGCCGGTACCGAGATAGGAGACCTGTGAGCTGTCGCCCGTGATGATGACGTCGTCGCTGAACAGGCGCGAAAGTGCCCGGTGAAACACCTCGAGCGGGCCCGGGTAGGCGGCAGTGATCGCCGCCGCGTACCGTTCCTGTCGCTCGTCCGCGACAGTCCGGGACGTGGATGTACCGGGCGCGTCGGTGAGCAGCCGGTTCAGCTCGGCGAGCGCCCGTCCCGCATCGGCGACGAGGAGGAGGTCGTCGCCGCGCCCGGCATACAGGCGCTGTGGCTCGATGTCGATGCGGATGATGCGGCCGAGCTCGCGCCGGACCTGCTCTGGCAGGTCGCGCCGCGACAGCTCCGAGCCGACGACCAGCAGGACGTCCGCGTCGCGCAGCGCCTCCGGCGCATACGGGAGGACGGTGGCCGGAAGGACATCGCCGGCGGCACGACGGATACCGGCGGCCGCTCGCGTCGTCACAACAGGAGCGCCGAGCAGGTCGGCGGTGACGGCCAACACATCACGTGCGGCGACCGCGCCTCCGCCCGCGACGATCACGGGCGAGACCGCGGAGCGCAGCGCCTCGGCCGCAACGGCCAGCACCTTGGGGTCGGCCGCGGCCGGTGCGACGGCGTTCATGGCCGGGAACGGTTCAACCGCAGACGCGCTGAGCACCTCGATGGGGACCTCGATATGGACGGGCCGGGTACGTCCGATGGCCCAACCGGTGAACGCGTCCGCGATCGCCCGATACACGTGACGCTCGCTTCGGCAACGGATGCTGGGCAGGAGCGAGGCAAGTGCACCGTGCTGGTCACGCGACTCGTGGAGCCAGCCGAGTTCCTGCCCCTCGTCGTCGACGCGCGCACCGGGTGAGATGGCCAACACCGGCACCGAGTCCGCGTACGCGGTCGCGAGCGCAGTCGCCGCGTTCAGGATGCCGGGTCCCGTCGTCGTGACGCAAACGCCTGGCCGTCCGGAGGCCCGGGCGTACCCGTCTGCGGCGAAGCCAGCACCCTGCTCGTGCTTCGGGTTAACCAACCGGATCGTCGAGTTCGCCAGTCCGGAGAAGATGGGCAGGTTGTGGGAGCCCGGGATACCGAACACCACCTCAACGCCGAAGCGCTCCAACAGGGCGATGATCCGGTCACCGACGGTCGGGACGTGTGGGGATGGCTCACTCATGGTTCGGGTCCTCCGGGAACGCATAGCTGACGTCGGGATCAATGGCTCGACGGACATAGTCGTCGCGTCGCGGGGTGTAGAGGTCGTTGAGGTCTATGAGGTCGGTGAGCGGGTGCAGCGACCGGTCGACGCGAAGGTCGACATAAGGGAAGTCCTCTCGGTCGTAGACGCGCAGTGCGGCCGAGACGAGCGGGATGCCTTCGCCACCGGCCTCCGCGCCCGCGACGAGCGCCAGGATGAGTCGCGCGGCGAGATCCACGCCCTCGTTGTCTGCGAAGCCGGCGAGAATCGCGTCGCCCACGGCCGGCGAGACCAGCACGTTCCCGGATACCGCGACTCCGTCGCCGGCGGTCGAGTACGCGTGCGCCCGGTCGACGTAGTCGCCGTCCCAGACGGCCGTGCGCCCGCCGGCATCCATGACGGCCAGCTGCCGTGCCGGGGCGCAGACCGCCTCGCGCACCAGCTGCTCGATTACCTCCGCCGGTCCGCGGCCAGCCGCGAGGAGTTCGACGCCCCGCATGCCGAGGCGGGGGTCGGTCGTGTGCTGCGTGATGACGCCGCCGATCCGCGCCCGGCCGGCCAGCACGCGTGCTCCCACGGCAAGGTCACTCGTCGTGGTGGCCAGACCGATGCGTCCGGTGTCTGGCTCACGCGCCAGAATGCTGAAGGTCATGGGGCTCCGATCAGTGGGCTCGAGGGTGCGGATCGCGGGGCGGCACGACCACGCTGATGACATCGGTGCGCACGATCGGCGCGTGGATGAAGGCGGCACGGGCATTCACCCAGAGCATCGTGACGACAACGATCAGGATCGCAACGATGCCGACCCACACCCAGATATCCATTCCCGCGTCAATCAGAACACCGCTGACCGAGGTTCCGACACCCTCCGCGACCAGTTGCACACTGGTGATGATGCCGAACACGAGGACCTGATGTCGGCTGCGGAAGTGCTGCGAGGTGAAGAAGAACACCGCCGCCGCGACGGGCGCGGTCGCGAATCCGAGGATGAACAGCGCCCCCTCGGTGATGACGACGCCATTGATCGTCGCCGCGGTCAGCAGTGCGACGACGGCGATGCTGAGGCCGACGGCGAGTCGTACCCGACGCGCGCCGTTGCGGTTGACGAGGAGGCTGCCGGCGGCCGATCCGATCGACCACACCATGATCGCCGTCGACTGCTGCACGCTCGACGGCATGATCGCGAGCAGCAGCGGGAGGATGAGTCCGGATACTGCCATGAGCCCGCCCGCGACGAAGAGATACACATGCATCCGGCCGTCGCGCAGAAGCGGCTTGACGCCGGCCCAGGTCAGACCGGTGCTGCCTCGGCGCGGGGCGACGCCGGCGAGGAGGAAATACCACAGGCTGCCGATTGCGGTCAGCGCGGCGAGAACGACGTACATCATCGGGATGCCAATGACTCCGGCGAGTGCCACCACGAGCACCGGGGCGATGATCCAGGTGATCTGGATGATGCTCACGTCAATCGAGTAGACGCGCAGGAGGGAGGTGTCGCCGAGCAGGCGCGGATATATCGCTCGGGAACCTATGTGCAGCGGTGGAAAACAGAGGCCGATGATGCCGGCAAGGACGAGGTAGGCGACAACGCTCGACTCGGCGGCGCTGACCAGCAGCGCCGCCGAGGTCAACGCCCCGGTGACGATCGTGACGGCACGGTGCCCGAAGATCGCGAACAGCCAGCCTGCGAGCAGACCGTTGACCATCGAGCCGACAGAGTAGGCGAGCACCGCGAATCCGCCGATGTCATATCGTCCCAGCTCGACCTGCGACTGGAGGATGAACAGCACCGGGAACACCGTGACCGGCGTCCGTCCGAGGGCTGTCGCGAACAGCAGGATCGCGGCACGACGCCAGCCCGCGCCGGGGGCGTGGCTACTTCCCGATGCGCGGGACCGTCGCGCCATCGATGTATCCCTTGCCGGAGAACGACCCCGTCAGCATCCCCCGACCGACGGTGAAGGTGAGGTGATCGTCGCGCGTGTGAAGGGTGAAGCTACGGGCGTCGCGATACGCCTGTTCCAGCGGGTAGCGGCGGAAGATGGCACGCGCGCCGCAGATGTCGAATGCGACCTGCGAGATCTCCAGCAGCACGTGTTTGGCCATGTGAAGGACCTGAAGCGAGAGGAACTCGGCCCGGTCGAAGTCCGCGCCATGGTTCCACTCCTCAGCGGCTGCCTCCATCGCCGCGCGGACGACGAAGACCTTGGCACCGAGGTCGCCGAACCGGTACAGCACGTGGTCGCTGTGCTGAAGGTGCGAGCGTTCACGGACCCAGGTGAGGCAGTAGTCGAGGATGCCCTCCGCCTGGCCCAGGTGGTTCGACGCGAAGCCGAGGCTGAAGGTGCGTGGATCCCGGTGAATCCAGTACCCGGGCTCACCGATCACCGCATCGGCCTCGAGCCGGAGCCCGGTGACCTTGACCGTCCAGCTCACTGTGGCACGCATACCCATGACGTCCCACGAGTCGACAAGCTCGACCTCCGGCGCGTCGGTCGGCACGATCACGCACACAGTGCGGTTCTCGTACGGGGCATCGCCCGGCACCGCGAGCCAGATCAGGAGGTAGTCAGCGCCGGCCGACACCGACGCGAAGTGCTTCTCGCAGGTGAGCACCCAGCCGCCGTCGACGGGAACGAGCTCCTGGTTGTACAGACCGTCGCCCTTCTTCGAGGGCGCGGACTCGCTGCCGACGGAGGCGAGGACCTTGCCTCCTCGCACGATCGGACCGAGGTATTTCTCGCGTTGCGCCTCGTCTGCGGCGTTGCTGAGGATGCCGAGAGCGTGCGAGTGAACCTGGAGCAGCTGGCTGGTGTTCGCGTCGAAGCTGGCGAGCACGGCCAGCAGGCGGTAGTAGGTGAGGAAACGGTCCCCCGACCAAAGGCCTTCGCCGCCCCACTCGGTCGGTGCGGTAAGCGCGAGCATGCCGCTCTGCCGAAGGAGTTCGAAGTTCTCCGTCGGGAACGACGCCGCTCGATCATGTTCCGCCTCGACCGCGGTGAACGGTTCACGGAAGCTCTCCATGATGCTGAGCAGTTCCGCCTCTGTCCTCACGTTTCACTCTCCTATTGTTGTAAATACATCAACTGTTGTTGCAACAGTAGCATTCACCACCAGAAGTAAACAGGCGACGAGAGCCCCTCCGGTTACGTTCTTGTTAACGTCGCCAGGCCCGAACGCGCGACGTCGGTGAACATCGGATCTCAGCGGATGGCGCGGCGGTCGCGCGTGAAGAAGTCACCGTGGTTGAGCGCGGCGACGGCGTCGTGGGCGGCATCGACGTCGATGTCCCAGATCGGCGTGTCGCCGGCCACACGCGTGACGGGCGCCTCCCAGCCGAGCCCGTCGACCACCCGCGCACCGCCGCAGAAACGCTCGTCCGCACCGGGCGTCTTCGGTCCGGTGTAGTTCGTCGAGACGACGACCATCCCGGTCGTCGCTGCGATGCCGCGGTCGAACAGCGCCGACTGCATCGCCCAGACGTCCTCCGACGGGTCCGCGGCGTCAGGGTAGGACGACCAGGCGCTGGAGATGATCGACAACTCCGCGCCGAGCTCTCGCTGACGCTGGGCGACAAGGGGGAACGCCTTGTCGTAGCAGGCGGAGAGGCCGATGCGACGCCTCCCGCCGGCGATGGCCGCATCCACGACGACTGCAGTGTCGCCCCGCTCCCACAGCGCCGTCTCGGCCGGGGTCAGATGAATCTTCCGGTAGCCCGCGACACTCCCCGCAGCATCCGCGACCACGACCGTGTTGAACAGGCGTCCGTCCGCACGTTCCGATATCCCGTACACGATCGCGCAGGATGCCGTGCGCGCGAGCGCGGTGAACTGGGCAGCACTGGGGCCGTCCTGCAGTGATTCGGACGCGGCTTCGAGCGCACGCCGATCTGCCTCGAGGTCCTCGTGGCCCGGGTACCCGCAGGCAGCGAGCTCCGGGAGCACGATGAGATCGACGGACGTCGAGGACGTGATCGACTCGACCAGCCGCGCGAGCTGCCCGAGTCGGCGTTGGGGCAGGAGGCCGGAGTTACGCACGGTCGGCAGCGCGATCCTCACCCGCGTGCACCTCGGGACTCCAGGTACCGGTCGCCCAGCGCCGACACCTCTTGCACGCGGGCGATGATCTGGTCTCGCTGGCCCTCGAAACGGGCCGTCGGCGCGGACAGTGCCACCACCGCGTAGACGCGGCCGTAATAGTTGCCGATGTCGTGGATCGGGGCCGCGACCGTCGTGACCGCATCCTCCGTCGAGTCCTCGTGCACGGAGTACCCGGCCTCGGCCGCCTCTCGCACCGCTGCGATGATCGAGGACCAGTTTCCCACACGCGGCTTTCCACTCGCACGGTGGGCATCGAACAGCGTGCGCACGTCGGCTTCGTCGGAGCGGGACAGCAGCGCGTAACCGACGGCGGTGCCGAGCAACGGCTGCGGCTGGCCAGTGTGCACGACGACGTGCAGCCGGCGGTCCGGGTCGAACACCGCCATCGGGACACTTGCCGCCGATGAACGGATCTGCAGGTGCACCGTCTCGCCGAGCTCGATGCTCAGCCGCGCGAGTTCGGGGTAGAGCGCGCTCATCGTCTGCGCGGTCAGCGACCTGCTCGCCAGCGGGACGAGCGACCATCCGAGCTGGTAGCCGGTGCGTCCCTCTAGTCGCTCGACCATGCCGTACTTGCCGAACGTCGCGAGCGCGCGGGACACCTGCGCCTTGTCCATGCCGACCGTTTCCGCCAGCGCGGAGACCGTGAACACACGCTGATCTCTGCCGGGCTCGGCGAACGCGAACAGCAGCGCGAGCGCCTTGTCGAGGGAAGACGCGATGGGTGCGCTCATCTGTACGGCTCCTTGTCCAGGCAGCTGCTACAGCCCGCGGGGTACTGTGCGGGTGCTCTGCTCGCTGAAGACCGACGTGCCATCGAACTCTGCGGCGGTGCGGGTGGTCACCGTGAATCGCTCTCGGTCGGCGGTCATCTCGGAGTCTATCGATATGCCTACCTCGTGCCCGTCCCAAGCGAAGCGTTGGATCACCTCGCGCGCCATCCGGGCGCTGTCGGGGTCGCCCGCCCGGATCGTGTACACGGTCGCATCGTGTTCGGTACCGAACGTCCAACCGTCCGGAAGGGCGGTCCGGGAACTGCCCCGACTGCCGCGGCGCACGACAACAGTGCCGTCGTCGCTCGTGTCGACCTGCCAGTACGGCTCGGCGTCAGACTCGGTGCGAAGCTCCGGCGGCGGCGCGATGACGGGCGAGCCGAGGTCGACCGCGGACGTGGGCGGCGAGTCCGCCGGCAGTAACGGAAGCCGGACCGCACTGTTGTGCAGGTCGAGGGTGATCGTGGTTCGATCGGCTGCGGGCCAGAGCCATGGCCAATAGGTCGCCGAGACGGCGACCCGGATACGGTGCCCGGGAACGAACCTGTAGCCCGTCGATTTCAACGGTATCTCGGCATCCGCCCACGTACCCGGTTCGAGCGGTGCGACCTCTTCCGGCGCATGTCCGTGGCGGTGCGTGAGGTCGAGCCCGCCGCGAGCGACGAGGTGCGAGTTCCCCGCGGGGTCGACGTCGGTGATGCGAACAAAGAGCTGCGCAGTCGGCGCACTGGACCGGAAGCGAACCACGAGCGACGACCGGCCGAGGATCGTCAGCGGATCTTCGAGAACGGCGGAATCGAAGCATACCGAGTTTGCGTCATCCCGGTCCTGGATTGGGGGGAGATCAGTGCTCACGCCCATCGGCAGATAGTGGCGGGCATCGAGCCCCACGATGCGGTCGCTCGATATCTCTACGGTGGCGCCGTCCTCCGCCCGTTCGCCGAGGACACCGCCCTGACCGAGGGCAATCGGTGTGCGCACCGTCTCGCAACCTGGTTCGTCGAGAGCGATCCACGACCCCGGACGCAGAGGAAGGTCTTCACGCGACGGCGTGTACTCCTGGACGTACATCGCGACGCGGGGATCCGCTGCCGCGGGCTCGACACCGTGCAGCCAACGATCCCACCAGCGAACGCAGCGCCCGAGGAAATCGATGCCCGGCCCAGGTTCGGGACGCTCCGGCCACGTGTGCCCCCAAGGGCCGATGAGCGCTTCGACGTGCGAGTCGAGGTGATCCAGAAGGCGGAAGACCGTGTCGGTATAGGCGTCGGCCCAACCACCGACCGCGAGCACCGGGCACGCGATCGCGCGGTAGTCCTCGCAGACGGAGCCCTGCTGCCAGTAGCTGTCCCGATAGGGGTGCGCGAGCCAGGTCGCGGTGAGCTGCGGGTTCGCGTGGAGCCGTGAGATCCATTCCTCGAACCACCGCTCGCCAACGTCGATCGCACGGGGCGGTCGCATGTTCATGAGGTGCAGCGCGGTTCCCCAGAGGTTCATGTAGAACCCCATCGGAACACCGCCGTGGTAATGGACGTCGTTGTCATAACGGTCATCCGACGAGCACACGGTGATGATCGCCTTCAGAGGCTCCGGCCTGCGAGCCGCGACCTGCAACGCGTTGAACCCGCTCCACGAGATCCCCATCATCCCGACCGCGCCGTTGCTCCAGGGCCGGGTCGCGAGCCACTCGATCACCTCGACGATGTCGGCCTGCTCGGTCCGGCTGTACTCGTCGGTGAGGATCCCGCCAGAGTTCCCGCTGCCGCGCAGGTCGAGGCGGGCGGCGGCGATCCCGCACCCGGCGAAGTAAGCGAAGCGGGTCTCGTCATCGACGAGCGAGACGTCGTCCTTGCGATACGGGATCGCCTCGAGCACCACGCCGCAACGCTCCCGCGCCGCCGATCCAGTCGGCAGCCAGAGCTTGATCGACAGCGTCGTCCCGTCGGCGAGCGTGATGATGTCGGCCACACGATGCACTTCGCACGGGAAGTCGGTTAGGACCTCGGTGGCGAAGGCGAGCGCGTCGTTGTTCATGGTGTTCCTCGGGTGCGGGTGGTCACGAGGATGCCGCCGAGCGGCCCGTCACTGACGGCGGGCGACCCGGCGGCATCCGACGTGCGGATCAGGATGCCTTGATCTGCTCCCAGAGCTCTGCCCGTTTCGCGTTTATCTCGCCGCTCACATATTGCTCGTAGTGCACGGTGACGTCCGGATCATATGCGAGGGCCGGGTTGTCGAGGATCGAGGAGTCGAGGTAGGGCTCGACCTCGGGGATGATGTACGAGGCTCCGGTCGTGTTGATGAAGTCCGCGTAGTTCTCCAGATCGAGCATGGAGTTCATGAACTCGAGCGTGGCGGCCTGGTGAGTGGAGTCGCTGAAGGCGGTCCAGCCATCCAAGTACGCGGGCAGCCCCTCGCTCGGCGCGATCCAGCCGATGTTCTCGTACACGCCCAGCACACCCGCGGTCGTGTAGTCGTACCCGACCACGAGATCGACGCTGTCGTCGTCGAGCGCAGTAATGATGTCACTGCTCGTGAAAGCCTTCAGATAGGGTTTGGCCTCAGTGATCAGGGCCGCCGCTTCTTCGAGCTGCGTGGTGTCGTCCGTGTTGATGTCGTAGCCGAGCGCGAGCAGCGCGATCGAGAACACATCGAGATCATAGTCGGGGAACGCGACGCGCCCGGCAAACTCTGGCAGGCGCTCGAACAGCTCCGCCCACGACGTCGGCGGGTCGGAGATCTTGTCAGTCCGATAGATGATGCCGACCTTTCCCTGCTCAAGCGGGATGCCCCAGGGGTAGGCCTCGAGGTACTCATCGGACACGTTCGAAAGGTTCTCGACCGAGGACGCATCGAAATCCGCCAGAATGCCCTGGGCCTCGGCGGTTCCGGCGCTCACCGCACCCAGCAATGCGAAGTCGTAGGCGCCGGAGTTCTCCCGAAGCAGCGTGGTGATGCCGCCCACCCCGCCGGACGGCAGGTCTGACTGGTCAATCGTGATCTGCGGGTTCTCGGCTTCGAAGTCGGCGACGTTGTTCTCGCCCATCCAGCCGGAGTAGTTCAGCATCTGCAGAGTCTGGGTCTCATCGGCGGGCACCTGTTCGCTCGCGCTCGACGAACTGTCCCCTGACGCGCAGGCTGTGAGCGCGAGTGCCACGACAGCCACCCCCGCCATCGATGCGATGCCGTGTCTTCTTTTCACGTGTGCAGTCCTTTCGTGTTCTGTGCGTTGAGAATAAATCAACAGGCAGTGTCATATTCTCGACAAGAAGAGCCTTTAACTCGGTTGTTACACACGGGAAACGCGCCGTCATCCGGAGAGCACGGTTGGACGGGTTCCTCGGCGCTCGGACAGGACCTCGGCATCGAGGACTATGGGTTTGACGCCGATCATGGGCTCGGTCATATTGCGCAGAGCAAGACGCTGCGTCATTGACTCCCGCGACGACGCTAGGTGCAGGAACGCCGACGACGTACTGGCAGGTTGACGATGTCGCATCGACGCCGACGGATCTCACCGCCCGAGGAGCGGCCGCCCACACGCCCACAACTGTTCGCGGCGGCGGCTTCAGCACGGCATCCGACGTCGATCCTTTCGGCAACGTGATCGGCCTCATGCGCAGCCCTCATCGGGCAGGGCGCCATTGAAGAATGCCTTCCTTCTCTTCTTCTCTATCTGCACGTCACACCGCAGCAACAATCAAAGCGCCCGCGTCAGGGGATCGAGGACGCCTGAAATTGCGGTTCAACGAGAACAGCTTTTTCGGACCTTGCCGGCTGCCAAGAACCCTGAACGTCGTTGACACGCGTGTCAGCTCACGACGTCGGCGCATGCCGTGGAATCACGGGGGTTCGCGCCGGTCCCGACGGCGCCCGTCCCTGTCCGCGGCGTGCACCGCAGACAGGGACGACTGTTAGCGCTCGGTATCGCGCTGCTGTCGGATGGTGCGGACACGGCGGGCGATCAGCAGCACGGCGAGCCCGCCGGCCAAGATCAGAGCGAGCCCGGCGGTCAGGAGACCCTGCACCTCGATGCCGGTGACCGCCAACTCGGAAGCCCGTGTGACCGCCGGCTCGGAAGAGGGGCTGACAGCCGACTCGGAAGCCGGGCTGACCTCGACCGTGGTCGATGCCGTGAAGCGGGCCGCATCGGGGACCACCGCGGTCAAGGTGTGCGGGCTGGCGTGCACGAAATGCACCGTGTTCCCCACGATCTCATCACTGTCCACGCT
>JAATGR010000270.1 GCA_015654575.1 Actinomycetales bacterium | reverse complement strand
GCCGACCAGATCCCGATCAGCCGGCGCAACTTCATCGAGCTGTGCGAGCGGCTGACCGTGGAGGACGAGAAGCAGTTCGAGGATCTGTTCCGCAAACTCGGGTTGTCGGTGGACTGGACGCAGACCTACCGCACGATCTCCGACGAGACGATCCGCACCAGCCAGCTCGCGTTCCTGCGCAACCTGGAGCGCGGCGAGGCCTACCAGTCCCTCGCCCCCACCCTCTGGGATGTCGACTTCCGCTCGGCGATCGCCCAGGCGGAACTGGAGGACCGCGAGCAGCAGGCCTCCTACCATCGCCTCGCCTTCCACCGGACGGACGGCGGCGGTGACGTGCTCATCGAGACGACCCGCCCGGAGCTGCTGCCCGCGTGTGTCGCCCTGGTCGCGCATCCCGACGACGAGCGCTATCAGCCGCTGTTCGGTACGACCGTGACCACTCCCCTGTTCGGCGTCGAGGTGCCCGTGAAGCCGCACCCGCTGGCCCAGCCGGATAAGGGCTCGGGAATCGCCATGATCTGCACCTTCGGCGACGTGACCGACATCATCTGGTGGCGCGAGCTAGACCTGCCCAACCGCACGATCATCGGCAAGGACGGCCGCATCGTCCCCGACGCGCCCGAAATCATCGAGACGGATGCGGCGCGCGCCGCCTACGCGGAACTCGCGGGCAAGACCGTGTTCAGCGCCAAGAAGCGCATCGTGGAACTGCTCACAGAGTCCGCTGAGCTGCTCGAGGTCTCCAAGCCCTTCAGCCATCCCGTGAAGTTCTTCGAGAAGGGCGACCGGCCGCTGGAGATCGTCTCGACCCGCCAGTGGTATCTGCGCAACGGCGCCCGCGACGGCGCGCTGCGCGAGAAGCTCGTCGAGCTTGGCCGCGAGCTGAAATGGCATCCCGACTTCATGCGCGTGCGGTACGAGAACTGGGTGGGCGGCCTCACCGGCGACTGGCTCGTCAGCCGTCAGCGGTTTTTCGGCGTGCCGATCCCGCTCTGGTACGCACTCGACGAGAACGGCGAGCGGGACTACGACCACATGATCGTTCCGGATCAGGAGCTCCTTCCGGTCGATCCCACCTCGGACGTGCCCGCCGGATACACCGCCGAGCAGCGCGGCGTACCAGGCGGCTTCGAGGCCGAGCGCGACATCTTCGACACCTGGGCGACGAGTTCCCTCACGCCACAGCTCGCCGCTGGCTGGCAGCGCGATGAGGAGTTGTGGGAGCTCGTCGCCCCGTTCGACCTGCGCCCGCAAGGCCAGGACATCATCCGCACCTGGCTCTTCTCGACCATGCTGCGCAGCGCCCTCGAAGACGATCGGTCCCCCTGGTCGGATGCCGCCATCAGCGGTTTCATCGTCGACCCCGACCGCAAGAAGATGTCGAAGTCGAAGGGGAACGTGGTCACCCCGGCCGCGATCCTCGACCAGCACGGTTCGGATGCGGTGCGCTACTGGGCCGCCTCCAGCCGCCTCGGGACGGATGCCGCCTTCGACGCACAGAACCCCACACAGGTCAAGATCGGCCGGCGCCTAGCGATCAAGGTGCTGAACGCCGCGAAGTTCGTGCTGTCTTTCCCGGTACCCGACGGCGCCGCCATCACCGACCCGCTCGATGCCTCGATGCTCGCCACGCTCGACCAGGTCGTGCGCGACGCGACCGGGGCGTTCGAGCGGTACGACCACGCCCGGGCGCTGGAGCTGACCGAAGCGTTCTTCTGGACCTTCTGCGACGACTACCTCGAGCTCGTGAAGGAGCGCGCCTACGACCAGGAAAATCCCGGTCAGGCCTCCGCCGCGCTCGCGCTGCGCACCGCCCTCGAGGTGCTTCTCCGGCTGCTGGCGCCGGTGCTCGTCTTCGCCGCGGAGGAGGCATGGTCCTGGTTCCACGACGACTCGGTGCACCTCGCCCGGTGGCCCGATCCCGCTGACACCGCGGGCGACCCGCAGGTGCTATCCGCGGTGGGCGACGCGTTGATCGCGATCCGACGCACCAAGACCGAGGCGAAAGCATCCCAGAAGACGCCCGTCGACCGCCTCGTCCTGGGTGCCCCCGCCGACACGGTGGCCTCGCTACGCTTGGCGCAGGACGACCTCAGAGCGGTCGGCCGCATCCGTGAACTGACCTTCGCGGATGCCGAGACGCTCGGCATCGTCGAGGTCGAGTTCGCGACGCAGGAGGCCTGACATGCAGCTCGGCACTCGGTGGGCCGCAGGCGCGCAGCCGCCGGCTTCGGTACCGTCTGAATTGCACGCCCAGATCTCCGCGGTCGAGAAGGTCACCGCGGAGAGCCTCGGCGCGCAGGAGCCGACCGCATACTGGACGCTGACCTGGCTCGAGGGCCGGCCGGTCGCCGAACTCGACACCGGCGTGATTGTCTCGCTCGAGCGCGACGGCAGCGTCTCGGTCCGGCACGACATCGACGACGAGTTCGCCTGAGACACTGATGCTCACCGACCTCGCCTGGTGGCTGTCTGCGCCTCTCATCGACGTGGCCGGCTGGATGTGGCTGAGCGGCCATGCGCTCCCCGTGCTCGCGCTCGCGGCATTCCTGCTGCTGGCCGCGGTCTTCGCCGCGCGCCGGCTCCCCCGGTGCCAGGTCGCGCCCGCCACACCGGGCAGCACGTTCCTCGTCGCCACCGCGGGCTTGACCGTCGGCGCTCCGCCGGGGGCCGCACCGCCGTTGACCGGAGCGACGAGCGCACGCGCCCCGGGGCGCACTCTGCGCGCGCTCCCGACTCCTCACTGACCCGCGGCACCCCGTCGAGCGCACGCAGCCTCCGCCGCGTCGACTCGACCTGGAGCCCTCATGTCCGTACACCGGACCCTTCGTCTGCTATCCCTGTTCCGTCTTAGCGCCAGCCGCCGGCTGTGGCGTTGGTCCTGGCCGCTGTGGCGCCTGCACGCCGGGATCTGGGTGGCTGCGGGATCCCTCGTCGGCTTCGAGATGCTCGATGTGGCGCTCGCGGGCGCAGCGCTCGTGCCCGAGGTGGCGCCGCTCCTGCTTCTGTCCCTAGCCATCCTGTGGTGGGCAAGATCCCGGGTGCTCGCGACGCCGCTGTCGCTGCTCGCGTTCTACGCTGACAGGGTGACTGATGGCGCCAATCCCCTGCTCGACGACAGCACCCTTCCGTACGGCGTCCCGCCGTATCCCACGATCCGGCCGGAGCACTATCTGCCGGCGTTCGAGGCCGCCTTCGCCCAGCACCGCCACGAGATCGAGGCGATCACCGGCGACCCCTCTGCCCCCGACTTCTGGAACACCCTCCTACCGCTGGAACGCGCAGGCGAACTCCTCGACCGCGTCAGCCGCGCGTTCTTCAACGTCTCCTCCGCGGATGCAACGCCGGAGATCCAGTCGATCGACGAGCAGCTCGCGCCGCTGATGTCCGCCCATGGCGACGCCATCGCGCTCGACACGGCGCTGTTCGACCGCATTCGCACCGTCTACCACAGCAGGAACACCGTCGACCTCACGCCCGAGCAGCACTATCTCGTCGAACGCCGGTACACGGCGATGTCGCGAGCCGGTGCCGGGCTAGATATCGCGGGGAAGACGCGCCTCACCGAGATCAACTCGCGACTGTCGACACTGACCTCGCAGTTCGAGAAGCATCTGCTGGCGGACACCAACGAACTGGCCGTCGTCGTGACCGACCAAGCCGACCTCGACGGACTCGCCGACGGCGAGATCTCGGCCGCCCGGCGCGCAGCCGCTGACCGCGGAATCGAGGATGCGTGGCTGATCACGCTGCCGCTGTTCACCGGACACCCGTGGCTGGCGCACCTGCGGAACCACGAGACCCGGGCACGGATCATGACCGCCTCGCGCAGCAGGGGCGGCCACGCCGGCCCGCACGACAACGGTCAGACCCTGCAGGAGATCGTCCTGTTGCGCGCCGAGCGCGCCGGCATCCTCGGCTACGGCAGCCACGCCGCCTACGTCATCGCCGACCAGACCGCCGGTTCCACCGCCGCGGTCAATGACCTGCTGCGACGGCTTGCCGTGCCGGCCGCAGCCAACGCCGCGCGTGAGAAGGCCCGACTCACCGCGGACGCGGCGCCGGTCGAGGCATCCGACTGGGCCTTTGTCACCGAGGCGGTGCGTCAGGCCGAGTACGACATCGATACCGCGGCGCTCCGTGCGTGGTTCGAGGCGGAACGAGTGCTCCGCGACGGGGTGTTCTTCGCCGCTGAACGCCTGTACGGCATCACGTTCGCCGAACGCGACGACATCCCGGCCCATCACCCGGATGCTCGTGTGTTCGAGGTGAGCGAAGCCGACGGATCGCCGCTGGGCCTCTACATCCTCGACCTCTACACCCGCGACACCAAACGAGGCGGGGCCTGGATGAACTCGCTCGCGACCCGATCCGGGCTGCGGGGCACAGCTCCCGTCGTCGTGAACAATCTGAACGTCGCCCGGCCCGCGCCGGGGACGCCGACGCTGCTGACCCTCGACGAGGTCACGACCCTGTTCCACGAGTTCGGCCATGCCTTGCACGGCCTGTTCGCGACGGTCGAGTATCCGTCCTTCGCGGGCACCGCGGTACGCCGCGACTTCGTCGAATTCCCCAGTCAGGTCAACGAAATGTGGGCGCTGTGGCCGGAGGTGCTTTCCCACTACGCACGCCACATCGACACCGGCGAGCCGCTTCCCGCCGACGTGACCGAACGGCTGCGGGCGAGCGAGGCTTTCAACCAGGGCTTCGCGACCAGCGAGTACCTCGCGGCATCCTGGCTAGACATGGCCTGGCACACGCTCGACGCCGACCACGCCGCCGCGGTGACCGATGTCGCGGCGTTCGAGGCTGCGGCCCTGCGGGACATCGGACTCGATGATCCGGCGATCCCGCCCCGCTACGCGAGCACATACTTCGCGCACGTCTTCTCGGGCGGTTACAGTGCCGGCTACTACTCCTACATCTGGAGCGAAGTACTCGACGCCGACACGGTGGAATGGTTCCGAGAGAACGGCGGTCTTACCCGCGCGAACGGTGAACGGTTCCGTCAGCGCCTACTCGGGGTGGGCGGTGGGAAGGATCCGCTCGAGGCCTACCGCGACTTCCGCGGCCGCGACGCGGACATCGCGCCGCTGCTGCGCCGCCGCGGCCTCGACGGCTGACGCGAAGGACCCGCACACGCGACCTGCGCGGCGCGAACATGAAGCACCGGCGCCGTAGGGAGCCAGTCACCCCGGGGACGTCGTCCCTGCGACAGCGACCCCCTATCCCGGGCCCGCCGCGACGAATGCCGTCGTGCCGGCGGCCGCAAGCTGGAGCCTCAGGCGCTCTTGCGCTTGCGCGCCAGCACCAGCGTCGGGTCTGCGCCGTCTTCGACGGCCGCTCGGGTGATGACCACCTTGGCGACGTCGCTCGAGGAGGGGATCTCGAACATGATCGGTCCGAGCACGTCCTCCAGGATGGCGCGCAGACCGCGCGCCCCCGTCTTGCGGAGGACGGCCAGGTCGGCGATGGCCGCTAGCGCATCGTCCTCGAAGTCGAGCTCCACGCCGTCGAGCTCGAACATTCGCTGGTACTGCTTGACCAGCGCGTTCTTCGGCTCGGTCAGGATCTCCATCAGCGCATCGCGGTCGAGCGGCGAGACCGATGCCACGACGGGGAGGCGACCGATGAACTCCGGGATGAGGCCGAACTTGTGCAGGTCTTCCGGGAGCACCTCGCTGAACAGATCGGGCGCGTCGTCCTTGCGCTGCAGCGGGGCGCCGAAGCCGACGCCGTGCTTGCCGATGCGCGACGAGATGATCTCTTCGAGGCCGGCGAACGCCCCGGCCACGATGAACAGCACGTTCGTCGTGTCGATCTGGATGAACTCCTGGTGCGGATGCTTGCGGCCACCCTGCGGCGG
>JAATGR010000248.1 GCA_015654575.1 Actinomycetales bacterium | reverse complement strand
TCACTCCCAGCCAGAACCGGTCGCGCGAACGGCGGATGTACCAGTTGGTCAGCACCTCGGCGAAGTCGCGCAGGCGCTCCGCGGCGGTGGTGGAATCGAGCGCTTCCAGGTCTGCGGCGACGTCGCGTACCAGGTCACCGACGAGGGCCAGGACGTACCGGTCCAGCACATCGGTCGAGTCGGTGCGCCAGCTCGCCTGGTAGCCGGCGCCGTCGGGGCCGCCGGCCGCGTTGGCGTAGGTGGCGAAGAAGTACCACGCGTTCCACAGTGGCAGCAGGAACTCGCGGACCCCGGCGCGGATCCCCTCCTCGGTCACGCTGAGGTTGCCGCCGCGCAGCACCGAACTCGACATCAGGAACCAGCGCATCGCGTCGGATCCGTCGCGCTCGAGCACCTCGCTCACGTCGGGGTAGTTCCGGAGCGACTTCGACATCTTCTGCCCGTCGGATCCGAGCACGATGCCGTGACAGGACACGCCGGTGAAGGCGGGCCGGTCGAACAGGGCGGTCGAGAGCACGTGCATGACGTAGAACCAGCCGCGGGTCTGACCGATGTACTCGACGATGAAGTCGGCCGGCGAGTGCTCGTCGAACCATTCACGGTTCTCGAACGGATAATGCACCTGCGCATACGGCATGGACCCGGAGTCGAACCACACGTCGAAGACGTCCTCGATGCGGCGCATCGTGCTGCGTCCGCTCGGGTCGTCGGGGTTCGGGCGGGTGAGGTCGTCGATGTAAGGCCGGTGCAGATCGACCTCACCCCGCTCGTTGCGCGGCAGCCGACCGAAGTCGCGTTCCAGATCTTCCAGCGATCCGTACACGTCCTCGCGGGGGTGGGACGGGTCGTCGCTCTGCCACACCGGGATCGGCGACCCCCAGTAGCGGTTGCGGCTGACCGACCAGTCGCGAGCACCCGCCACCCACTTGCCGAACTGACCGTGCTTCACGTTCTCCGGCGCCCAGGTGATCTGCTCGTTGAGCTCGCCCATGCGGTCCTTGAAGTCGGTGACGCGCACGAACCAGCTGGAGACGGCCTTGTAGATCAGGGGGTTCCGGCATCGCCAGCAGTGCGGGTACGAGTGCTCGTAGCTGGCCTCGCGCAGCAGACGTCCTTCGGCTTTGAGCAGGCGGATGAGTGGACGGTTCGCGTCCATCCAGAGCTGGCCCGCGACGTCGGTCACCTGCGGCAGGAAGCGTCCGCCGTCGTCGAGGCTGACGATGGTCGGGAGACCCGCGGCATCCGCGACGCGCTTGTCGTCCTCGCCGTAGGCGGGGGCCTGATGCACGATCCCGGTGCCGTCGGTCGTCGTCACGTAGTCGTCGACGAGGATCCGCCAGGACGTGCCGGTGCTCCACACCTCGGCGTCGGCGTAGTAGTCGAAGAGCCGGTCGTAGGCGACGTCTTCGATCTCGCGGCCGAGCACCTCGCGCTCGATGGCAGCGGAGGCCGCACCCGCCGTCTCGTAGCCGAGGTCCTTCGCGTAGTCAGCCAGCAGGTCGGCGGCGAGCAGGTAGCGGTGCGAGCCCTCGGGCGCGTCCGCCGCGCCGGCGGGACCGGCGGGCAGCACGACGTAGCGGATGTCGGGTCCGACGGCGAGCGCGAGGTTCGTCGGCAGCGTCCACGGCGTGGTCGTCCACGCGAGCGCCCGCACGCCGACAAGACCCAGCGACTCCGCCTTCGCCCCGGCGAGGGGGAAGGTGACGGTGACGGAGGGATCCTGCCGCATCTTGTAGACGTCGTCGTCCATCCGCAGCTCATGGTTCGACAGCGGTGTCTCGTCGCGCCAGCAGTACGGCAGCACGCGGTAGCCCTCATAGGCGAGGCCCTTGTCGTAGAGGGTCTTGAACGCCCACAGCACCGACTCCATGAACCCGAGGTCGAGTGTCTTGTAGCCGCGCTCGAAGTCGACCCAGCGGGCCTGCCGCGTGACGTAGTCCTGCCATTCGCGGGTGTAGGTGAGCACCGATTCACGCGCCTTCGCGTTGAAGGCGGCGATGCCCATCTCTTCGATCTCGCTCTTCTCGGTGATACCGAGCTGCTTCATCGCCTCGAGCTCTGCGGGCAGGCCGTGGGTGTCCCAGCCGAAGACGCGGTCGACCTTCTTGCCGAGCATGGTCTGAAACCGCGGGAAGAGGTCCTTCGCGTAGCCGGTGAGCAGGTGCCCGTAGTGGGGCAGACCGTTCGCGAACGGCGGCCCGTCGTAGAAGACCCACTCCGGCGCGCCCTCCCGCTGGGCGATGGATGCCCGGAAGGTGTCGTCATCCCGCCAGAACCCGAGCACCTCCGCCTCGATCGCGGGGAACCGCGGGCTCGGAGTGAGCTCGGCGGCAGGGCCGAAGGCCGACGTTCGGGGGTAGGTCATGGCATCTCGCAGGGTCGTTGTCTTCTCCTGCGGGGACGACCCTCGCGGATCGCGGTACCACCCCGCTTGCGCACGCTCCGCCCGGAACGTGCGCCTCTCGGCTGCGGCTGTGACGGGCCTGACCCGCTCGGTTCTACTGGGCTGACGCCGTTCTTCCGAGAGCTCCCCGGTGATGACCGGATCGATGCTCGTGCGTCGATTGTAGTCGCGTTCGGGATGCCCGTGGACACCGCCGCTCGTCCGGTGTCGTGGCGACCCGATGCGGACCTATAGACTGTCGGATGCTGCGCCTGGCGCGGCCCCCGGGGCGGTAGCTCAATGGTAGAGCCTTAGTCTTCCAAACTAATTACGCGGGTTCGATTCCCGTCCGCCCCTCCACACGAAGAGCGTCGACGGCCGGCTCGGATGCATCCGGACCAGGTCGACCACGATTATCCCGCTCCCCGGGTCACCGATCGCGGTCAGCCCTCCGCGGGAGCCGCGGACTCGTGCGTCTCGCTGTGCGCGAGATATGCGGCGGCGTTGCGGATCAGTCCGTCGCGCTCGTCCGCGGTGAGAGGCCGGCGCACCTTGGCGGGCACGCCCGCCACCAGCGATCCCTCGGGGACGATCGTCCCCTCCAGCACGACCGCGCCCGCCGCCACCAGGCTTCCGGCGCCGATCACGGCACCGCTGAGCACGACACTGCCCATGCCGATCAGCGCGCCGTCGCCGATCGCGCAACCGTGCACCACGGCGTTGTGCCCGACCGAGACGTCCTCGCCGATCACCGCGGGCGACCCGCGGTCAACGTGGACCGACACGTTGTCCTGCAGGTTGCTGCGCGCGCCGACCGTGATCGGGGCAGCGTCCGCCCGCAGCACCGCGTTGTACCAGACACTCGCCCGGTCACCGAGGGACACCGCACCGATCACCCGCGCCCCGTCCGCCACGAACGCGGACCCGGCCACCTCAGGGACGGCCGAACCCAGGCCCAAAACGGATGCGGAGTCGGCGACGGTCATGCTCAGAGCCTAGCCACGCGACGCCAGGGCTGACTCGATCGCCGCGGTGTACTGCGGTGCGAGCGTGTTCAGGAACGTGACCGTGAGGTGGTCCTGATCGCGGTAGAGGTTCGCTCCGCCCACCACCGGGAAGCATGTCGTCTCATCGCAGTACACGTCGGTGAAATCGAGCAGGGTCACGTCATCCATGCCGGTGGCGGCAGCTCGGATCGGGTCGTTCGCCGCGAGCACATCCGACCGTGCGGCGGTGCAATCGGATGCGTCGCGGGTGCGCAGGCACTTGTTCGGATCGGTCTCGAACGCCGGATTGTCCACGACCGTGACGACCGGGACGCCGACCGAGGTCATCGCGCTCCAGGCATCCTGATAGCCGGCGACGGCCGCGTCGTACGACGAGTCGTACCCGCTGGACGAATACGGCGTGCTGGCGAGCGCCGCGGTGAAGACGACATCCGGCGGATCGTCGTTCAGCGCCTGGATCACCTGCGTGCGCCAGTCCGTGCACGCCTGGCCGAACGCGCCCGGTGTCGACAGCTCCGTCGTGTTCCACGGGCACGCGCCCTTGAAGTAGGTGACGAGCTTCCAGCCGTTCTCCTCCGCCAGCTCCTGGAAGGTCGCGAGCAGCTGGTAGGCGTGGCTGTCGCCCACCAGCGCGACCACGGGCGCATCCGCATCCTGCGACCCGAAGGTGCAGGAGGTCGGCCGAGAGTCGGTCAGCTGCACGAAGCATCCGTCGCCGCCGGGGCTGTCGGCACCCGCGAACCCCGCAGCGGGCAGGATCGTGTCGCCGAAGTCGGTGCCGGCGCACGACGCGTCCAGCACGGACGCCGCGCCGAAGCACGTCGGCGGATTCGCCCGGGTCTCGGCGATCTGCGCCACCCCCGCCTGATAGGCGGGCGCGTTCACGGCCCAGCCGCCCAGCGCGACCGCCGCGACGAGGATCATCGCGCCCAGCGGCGCCCACAGGGTCACCCGCGGTGGCCGGCGCAACAGCGGCTTCCACCGTCGCACCGGGTCTTCCACGAACCGCTTGGTGAGCCAGGCGAGCACGAAGCAGATCGCCAGCAGCGCGACGCGGTGGTAGATCGTCAGACCCCAGAACGGCACCGAGGGCGCGATGACGATCAGCGGCCAGTGCCACAGGTACAGCGAGTACGAGATGTCGCCGACGAACCGGGCAGGCCGCACGGCGAGCACACGGCTCGGCTGCCACCAGCGTCCCGAGTTCGACGCCGCAATGATCGCCGCGGCCCCCAGCGCCGGCAGCAGCGCCGCGGAGCCGGGGAAGACGGTGGTCCCGTCGAAGCGGAACGCCGCATACACCAGCGCGATCACGCCCGCCCAGCCGAGCAGGAAGCTGACGAGCGGATGGGTGATGCGCAGCCTCGGAACGAGCGCGATCATCGCGCCCAGGCCGAACTCCCACATCCGCCCGAAGGTGACGAAGTAGGCCGGAGCGGGGTTGGTCGCCGTGAACGAGATGCAGAAGATGAGGGAGAGGATGCTGACCACGCCCAGCACGACGAACACCACGGCCCGCCATTGTCCGCGGAACCGCTTCACCGCGATCCACGCCGCCAGCAGGATCAGCAGCGGCCACATCACATAGAACTGCTCCTCCAGCGACAGCGACCAGAAGTGCTGCACCGTGGTGGAGTCGGAATGCGCCAGGTAATCCGCCGAGGTGAACGCGAGGAACCAGTTCTCCACATAGAACGTGGACGCCACGATCTCGTTGATCTCTCGTTGCAGGCCCGACAGCGGGAACAGGTACGCCGACGACACGCAGAGCGCGCAGAAGAGCAGCACCAGGAGCGCCGCCGGGAGCAGTCTCCGCGCGCGCCGTGCCCAGAACTGGGCGAGGCGGATCCGCCCCGTCGCGGTCAGTTCGCGCAGCAGGTGCCCGGTGATGAGGAAGCCGGAGATGACGAAGAAGACGTCCACGCCGACGTAGCCGCCCGGGAGTCGCACCGGCCAGAAGTGGTAGAGCACGACCAGCAGCACCGCGATCGCCCGGAGACCCTGCACATGCGGGAGGAAGTGCGACGGTTCGGAGTGCTCCGGGGAGGCACCCGCGGGTTCGCGGCGAGCCGTCGCCGACGGCGTGCCGAGCTCCTGGGGGGAATGATCCGACGAGGCCACCTGACGACGCTAACGCGGCCGTCCGCGCGCCGGCCGGTACGACGCGGCTTCTGCGGCGTCGAACTGGGAAAACACCTGATAAGCCGAGCCTCAACTTGCTTGCGGAATGCGCACGGATGACTACCGTTGACATCAACAGGAAGATCCCTGCACGATACGGAGGCATCAGCCATGACGAACACCCAGACCATCCCCGCCGCAGCCGTCGACCCCACCACCGCGGCTGGAACGGCACAGTTCCTCGCCCCGGTCGTGCTCGGTCTGCAGGCCCTCGCCGTCAACGGCAAGCAGGCGCACTGGCATGTGCGCGGCGCCAACTTCGACGGCGTCCACGAGCTGTTCGACCAGATCGTAGAGCACGCTCAGGGCTGGGCGGACACCGCCGCTGAGCGTGTCGTCGCCCTCGGGCTGCCGGTCGATGCGCGACTGCAGTCGGTTGCGGCCAAGGTGCCCGCCACGGGCGTGGCCGCCGGCTTCTCGCAGTGGGGCGACAGCGTGCGCGGGCTCATCGACGACATCGACGCGATCCTGGTCGACCTTCAGACCGCCATCGACGAGCTCGATGAGATCGATCTGTCCAGCCAGGATGTGGCGATCGAGATCAAGCGCGGCCTCGACAAGGACCGCTGGTTCCTGTTCGCGCACGTCGCCGAGTAACGACCTTTCTTCCGCTCACACGCGGACGGCCGCCGACCCCTGGGCACGACCCGGGGAATCGGCGGCCGTCCGCGTTTCGCCTGACTCGGGCGCTGTCAGGCCTGACAGCTCGGACACCAGTACAGCTTGCGGGAGGCCATCTCCTCGACGACGACGTGGGTGCCACACACCCGGCATGGCAGGCCCGCACGGTGGTAGACCCAGTGGCGGTCGTCCCTGCTGGCCATCGCCGCACGCCACTCCTGCGGCGAAAGGTCGTCCATCGTCATCATCTGACCGGTCTCGACGCCGATCGCAAGGAGCCGCGTCCAGTCGCGCCAGAGTTCGCGCACGAGTTCCTCAGGCACCTCACGCCCCGGCGCGTGCGGGTTCAGCCGTGCCCGGAACAGGAGTTCGGCGCGATACACGTTGCCGATGCCGCTGACGACGTTCTGGTCCATCAGGAGCAGACCGATCGAGGTGGGCTTTCGACGTACGACCGCCACGAACCGCTCCTCCCCCGCCGCCGGATCATCGACCAACGGATCGGGACCGAGCTTCGCGATCGTGGCGAGCATCTCCTCGGGGGTCTGGAGTTGGCAGGCTGTCGGTCCGCGAAGATCGGCGCACGTTGACTCGGTGAGCAGTCGCAACCGCACCTGACCGACCACCGGCGGCGGCCACTGCTCGCCCTCCTCCGGAAGGCCGGTGGTCTGCTCGGACATCCGCACGTGCACCCGCGCCCGACGCGGAGCGCCGATCGAGGTCAGCGAGTTCTCACCGGCGGCATCCATCACGGTCTCGTCGGGCAGGTCGGTGCCGCGTTGGTTCGTCTGACCCATGCGGCCGTTCGCGGACGCGATGGTGGGGTCGACCTGGATCTCCCCCGCGAAATCCCACGCCCCGTAGAGCCCCAGGTGCACCCGCAGCCACAGGTCACCGTCGAAGCCGAGGAACATCTGCTTACCCACGGCCTTCGCGGCCGTCGCCTCGCGCCCGTCCAGCACCGCCGCGCCCTCCGTGAACCGTCCCTGCGGGCTCGACGCACCCACGAGGCGCCCCACGAAGTTGCGGTCGAACTGGCGCGCGATACGGTGGACGGAATGCCCCTCCGGCATCAGCCCGCTTCCGGGTCGAAGCTGTCGGATCCGCCGGCGACCACGCCGGATCCTCCGCGCGGATCGGGCAGCAGCGACCCGTCTCGCTCGAAGGCGGCGATCTGCGCGATCCGGCGTACGTGGCGCTCCTCTTCCGAGAAGGGGGTGGCGATGAAGCGGTCGATGAAGGACACCGCCTCCTCGACGGTGTGCTGACGCGCACCGATCGCGATCACGTTCGCATCGTTGTGCTGACGGGCCAGCTCCGCGGTGGAGATGTTCCACACCAGCGCGGCCCGGATCCCCTCGACCTTGTTCGCCGCGATCTGCTCGCCGTTGCCGGATCCCCCGAACACGACGCCGAGGGTCTCGATCCCCGCGGCCTGGTCGCGCACGACCGCCTGCGCGGCGCGGATGCAGAAGGCCGGGTAGTCGTCGACGGGGTCGTAGCCGAGCGGACCGTGGTCGACGACGTCGTGCCCGGCCGCGCGCAGATGCTGCTGCAGATCGGTGGAGAACTCGAGACCGGCGTGGTCGGTGGCGATGTGGATACGCATGCGTCCATCATTCCATCGAGGCCAGGAAGGCGGCATCCGCGCCAATCTTGTTCTGATAACATAAACATAGCCAAGGGAGCGTTCGGCACAGCGGGCCGTCCGTCTCGTGCAGTCGTTCTCGACTGCCACTGGATCAGTCCTTCGGTTCGCCCCGGTCCGTGCGCCCTGAGAAGCCCTTCGTGCTGCTTCTGCCTGCGCGGCCTCCGATCTGACACCGTCCCGAAGGAGAACCGATGAGCAGCCGTATACCCGCCGCCAACCAGCCGCCCCACGAGGCGCATGAACGCGTCCGGATGACCGTCGCCCTCGCCGTGCTCGGCGTGTTCGTGACCTACGTGCCGATCACCGCGGTGAGCGTGTCGCTAACCTCCATCGGCGCGGTCACCGGCGCGAGCACCAGCGACCTGCAGTGGGTGTCGGACGCCTACATCATCCCGATGGCGGCCGCGGTGCTCTCCGCCGGCCTGTTCGGCGAGCTCTACGGGCGCCGCCGCATCTTCTCGCTCGGCATGATCCTCACGATCATCGGGGCGCTGACTGCGGGCCTCGCGAGCTTCGCCGGGCCCGCCACGCTCGGCGTGCTGTGGGCCGGGCAGGCCGTGTCGGGTCTCGGCGCCGGGCTGCTGCTGCCCACCACCCTCGGACTCATCGCGCACGCCGTGCCGGACTTCCGGGCCCGTGCGCGCTACATCGGCATGTGGGCCTCGGGCATCGTCGTGGGGCTGGCGGTCGGTCCGCTGATCTCCGGCACGATCCTCACCTTCGCGGGGTGGGGCTGGATCTTCGCCCCGACCGTGGTCCTCGCCGCCATCGCCGGCCTCATCGCGCACGCGAAGCTGCCGGAGTCGAAGAGCCCGGAGGGCAAGCACCTGGACTGGCCCGGTCAGATCACCGCGACCATCGCCATCGCCGCGTCGATCTACGGCGTCATCGAGGGCGGATCCCAGGGGTGGGGGTCAGCGGGCGCTGTCCTCGGCCTTGCCGTCGGCGTGATCGGTCTCGTCTCCTTCATCGTCGTAGAGCACCGTTCCAGCGCGCCCATGATGGATCTGGGCTTGTTCCGGTCCTGGGCGTTCACGGCGGCGGGCTGGGCGGCGCTCGTCGCTCTGTTCTCGGTCGTGGGCACGATGTTCCTGCTCAGCCTGTTCCTCGGCTCGGTGCAGCAGCTCAGCCCCCTGGCGATCGGCCTCCGGCTGCTCTTCTCCGCCGGTGTCGCGGCGATCGTGAGCCCGTTCGTCGGACGCCTGATGGGCAGCATCCGACCGATCCTGCTCCTGCTCGCAGGACTGGTGCTGTGCGCGGTCGCCGTCTCCCTGCTACTCGGCGTGAACGCGCAGACCGGTCTCGGCGACTTCGCCTGGCGGCTGTCGATCTACGGCATCGCGCTGGCCCTGATGCTGTCCTCGGTCTCCGCGGTCGCGATCGACGCCGCTCCCCGGCCGCAAGCGGGCATGGCCGGCACGACCAACACGGCGCTGCGTCAGTACGGCGGGGCGCTCGGCCCGGCCGTCCTCGGGTCGGTCTACATCAGCCGGATGCAGAGCGGGTCCTCCCCCGCCGAGGCGCTGAACGCCGCGATGATCGTGAACCTCGTCGTCGTCGCCGTCGCGATCGTCCTCTGCGTGATCGCGGTCGCGGCCACCATGCGGAAGCCGGCACAGACGTTCTGACGCCCCTCAGCCGGAGAGCTGCTCCGCGAGACGTTCCAGCGCGTCCCTTCCCACGATCAGCTCGCGCAGAGTACCGGCGTCGGCGCCGCGCAACCGGGTGACCCACACGGCGCGCACACGCTCGAGGTCGGCGCTCGCGTGCGCCGTCGGCCGCACCCGAACCGCTCGCCCGTCCGCATCCGCCTGCTCACGGGTGACCAGTCCGCGCGCCTCCAGCACCCGGATCGCCGTGCTCAGGTTGCTGCGCCGCAGGCCGGTGATCGTCGCGAGCTCCGTCGGCGTGATGCCCGGGTTCCGATGCACCTCGCGGACGACCGCGATCTCCGTCCGGTTCAACGCGACGATGTCGCGGAAGTCGCCCGCCCGCAATTCCAGTCTGCGCGCGACGACCAGCAGCGCCTCAGCGAGTTCGGCGAGCTGCTCGTCACGGATCCCACTGCTCTCGGCCACCTTCGGAGTGTAAAAGGTTGCGCCGGGAGCCGCCTGGCACCGCGCCCCTGCTCGCGCGAGATCAGGCGATTCGGCCGGATCAGGAAGTTCCGGCTCGATTTTCTCCCGTTCCGGCGAGGCGCGTGGACCGAGCCGCTGCGTCTACGGGGCGAGGCCCGCGACGGCGGGCTTGAATCCGGCCCGGACGTTCTCGCAGCATCCGGGACGCGCCACGTCGTACCAGGGCCCGAGATCGGTCAAGTGGGGCCGCTCGGCGGCCGGCGTGCCGTGCAACCGCTCCTCGATGAGGTCGACCAGACCGGAGACGAATGCGGGATGGGTGCCCGGCGTCGGCGTGCGCACCGAGCGGAGCCCGACCTCGCGCGCCGTCTCGGTCGCCTCCTCGTCGAGGTCCCACATGACCTCCATGTGGTCGCTGACGAATCCGAGCGGCACGATCACGACCGCGGTGGCGGCGCCTTCCTCGGCGAGCTCGTGGATCACATCGTTGATGTCGGGCTCGAGCCACGGCTGCGAGGCCGGGCCCGAACGCGACTGGAACACCAGCTGCCACGGCACCTGCGCCGCGGCCGGCAGCGCGGCGGCGAGTTCCGACATCACGTGCTCGGCGACGGCACGGTGCTGGGCCACGTAGGCGCCGCCGGTCGGCAGGCCCAACTCGCGCGGGCCGGAACGATCCGCATCTGCGACCGGGATGCTGTGCGTCGAGAAGAGGACGCGGATCCCGCTCGCCGCGACGCGGTCCGCGAGCATTCCGCCGACGGCGTCGAGGACGCCCGCGACGAACGGCGCTACGAAGCCGGGGTGGTCGAAGAACAGGCGCACCTTGTCTATCGTGACCTGGCCGACCAGCCCGGTGTCGACCACGGCGCGCGCCAGATCCTCCCGGTACTGGCGATCGCTGGAGTAGGAGCTGTAGGCGCTGGTCGCCAGCGCGAGCAGCGTCCGGTGGCCGTCACCCGCCGCGCGGACGAGCGCATCGTCGAGATAGGGCTCCCAGTTGCGGTTGCCCCAGTAGATCGGCAGCAGGATGCCGCGCCGCTGCAACTCGGCCTCCAGCGCCGCCTTCAGCGCCCGGTTCTGCGCGTTGATCGGACTGACACCGCCGAAATGTCGATAGTGGTGGGCGACATCCTCGAGGCGCTCGTCGGGGATGCCCCTCCCCCGGGTCACATTGCGCAGGAACGGGATGACGTCGTCCTGTCCCTCCGGGCCGCCGAAGCTGGCCAGCAGCAGGGCGTCGTAGTTGACGGGCTGCTCGACGTGCGCGGGGCCGTCGGCGGCGGCAGGCGAGGCGAACAGCACCGCCGAGTCGTGCGGGGCGGTGAGAGAAGATGAGGCGTCGATGGTGCTCACCCCTCCATCCTCGCACCGGCTTCGGGGTTCGGCCGCCATTCGATATGATGGATTCATCATGCCATTGAGTCACACAGAGCGCCCGCTCTACGAGATCAAGGCGAACCTCTTCAAGGGGCTCGCCCATCCCTTCCGCATCCGGATCCTGGAGCTGCTGTCCGCCGCCGATGAGGCCAGCGTCGCCGATCTGCAGCGCGAGACCGGATTGGAGGCCTCGCACCTGTCGCAGCATCTGTCGGTGCTGCGCCGGCACCGCCTGGTGACCTCGGAACGGCGGGCGAGCCACGTCTACTACCGACTCGCCGAGCCGACCGTCGCCGATCTGCTCGCCACCGCCCGCGCACTGCTGGCCGACATCGTCACCGCCGACGGTCGCACGCTCGCTGCCGTCGACGCCCTGCCGCCGCTGGCGCCGCGCGCATGAGCGCGGTCGGAGGCTATCTGCGTTCGCTGCTGCCAGGCGGCAGCGACTATCGGATGCTGCGGCGCACCTGGCGGGGAGACCTGCTCGCCGGGGTCACGGTCGGCATCGTCGCCCTCCCCCTCGCCCTCGGCTTCGGGGTGAGCTCCGGCCTGTCGGCGGAGGCGGGGCTGGTGACCGCGATCGTCGCCGGGGTGATCGCCGCGGTGTTCGGCGGGTCGCACGTGCAGGTATCCGGGCCGACCGGGGCGATGGTGGTCGTCCTCGCCCCGATCGTGACCAGCTACGGCGCGGGCGCGGTCGTCGCCGTCACGCTGCTCGCCGGGGTCGTGGTGCTCGCCGCCGGCTTCCTGCGCCTGGGCCGTGCGGTGTCGTTCATCCCCTGGCCCGTGATCGAAGGCTTCACGCTCGGAATCGCGATCACGATCTTCATGCAGGAGGTCCCGTTCGTGACGGCCGCGCAGACCGCGCCGGCCGGCGAGCGCTCCTCTAACGCGCTCATCGCGGCGGCTCAGGCACTGCTGGCGGCCGACTGGTCGTATCTGGCCTGGGCGCTCGGCGCCGTGGCCATCGTCGCCGTCTGCATGCTGGTGGCGCCGCGCATCCACGCCGCCATCCCGGGCTCGCTGATCGGCATCGTGATCGTCACCGTGCTGACCCTCGTGCTGCCCACGCCGCTGGCGCACATCGACGCGCTGCCCGCCGCGCTGCCGGTGCCGGCGTTCCCCGCGCTCGATCTGAACACGCTCGGCGCGCTCATCGTGCCGGCACTGACGGTGGCGGCGCTCGCCGCGATCGAGTCGCTGCTGTCCGCACGGGTGGCCGGTTCGCTCGCCGACACGGGGCGGTTCGACCCCGACCGGGAGCTGGTCGGCCAGGGGCTGGCCTCCCTCGGTTCGGCGCTGTTCGGCGGGATGCCGGCGACCGGTGCGATCGCACGGACCGCGGTCAACGTGCGCTCCGGCGGGCGGAGCCGACTGGCCGCGATCGTGCACGCCCTCGTCCTGCTGCTGGTCGTGCTCGTCGCCGCCGGCCCGGTCGGCGCCATCCCGATGGCCGCGCTGGCGGGCGTCCTGATGGTGACGGCGGTGCGCATGGTGCACCGCGGCACGGTGCGCTCGATCCTGCGCTCCACCCGCGGGGATGCCGCGCTGTTCATCGTCACCGCGCTGGTGACCGTCTCGGTCGACCTGATCGTCGCGGTGGGGATCGGCGTGCTGTGCGCCGCGGTGTTCGCGCTGCGCAACCTGTCGCGGACCACCGGCGTGCACCGAGAGTCGGTGCCGGGCGCCGCCGCCCCGGGCGACGAGCGCATCGCGATAATCCGCATCGACGGCCCGCTGTTCTTCGCCGCCGCCGATCGCGTCTTCGACGAGGTCACCCGGCTGCAGGACGTGACGGTGGTGATCCTGCGGATGTCGCAGGTCGAACTGGTGGACGCCTCGGGCGCCAGGGTGCTCTCCGACATCGTGCAGGCGTTGGAGCGGCGGGGCATCACGGTGCTCATCAAGGGCATCCGTCCCGCGCACCAGGAGCTGTTCCGCACCGTCGGGGTGCTCGGCTCGCTGCGCCACCAGAACCACCTGTTCGCCGATCTCGACGCCGCGACCGAGCACGCCCGAAGTCATGTCACCCGGGCGGCGGCGATCCCCCAGGGCGACGAGCGACGACAGCGCCCCTAGCCCGTCGCGGACACCTGAGGACGCGGTGGCGATCTCCACCAGATGACGGGCCTCCGGCGGACGGTACTCGCCCGAGCCGGCCAGCGCATCGGCTCCCCCGGCCACGGCGATGACGCGAAGCCCCGACAGGAGAGGACAGTGGAAGGATGCCGGAGACAGCGCCCCCACCCCCGACTCTCGTCACCCGGGTGACACGACGACTGCCGGGACTCGGCATCGCCATCGCCATCGCCGCTGTGTCCAGCGTCATCGGGATGTTCCTGCCCGTGGTGGGAAGTGCGGTGCCCGCGGTGCTGATCGGCCTTCTAGTGGGGGCGATCGTCCGGCCCGGCGCCCGGCTGAAGCCCGGCATCGCGTTCGCGGGCAAGTTCGTGCTGCAGCTGTCGGTCGTCGTCCTCGGCACCCAGCTGTCGATCGATGAGGTGGCCAGGGTCGGTCTCGGCTCGCTGCCCGTGATGCTGGGCACCCTCGCGATCTGCCTGGTCGCCGCGTGGGCGTTCGGCACCTGGCTCGGCGTCGTCGGCGACGTGCGCACGCTCATCGGCGTCGGAACCGGAGTCTGCGGTGCGTCGGCGATCGCTGCGACCGCGCCCGTGATCGGCGCGATCAGCGCCGACGTTGCGTATGCGATCTCGACGATCCTTCTGTTCAACGTCGCCGCGGTGCTCGTCTTCCCCGTCGTCGGTCACCTTCTCGGCATGAGCCAGAGCTCGTTCGGGCTGTTCGCCGGCACCGCCGTCAACGACACCTCCTCCGTGGTCGCCGCCGCGACCACGTACGGACAGGAGGCGGCGAACGAGGCCGTCGTCGTCAAACTGGTGCGGACGCTGATGATCATCCCGATCGTGCTGGTTCTCGCGGGCGTCGTCGCCGGCCGCCGCCCGCCCGCCCGCGAGGATCCCGCGGCGCTCGCCCCCGCCGCGGCCCCGGCGCCCGCGCGCCCCTCGCTGCGCCGCCTCTTCCGCCTGGTGCCCTGGTTCCTCGTCGGATTCGTGCTCGCCGCGCTCGTGAACTCGGCGGGGCTCATCCCCACCGCGGTGCATCCGGCACTGAATTCACTCTCGCTCGCGCTGATCTCGACCGCGCTGGCGGGCATCGGCCTGTCCACCGATGTGGCGGCCCTCCGCAGCGCCGGCTGGCGCCCGCTCCTGCTGGGCGGCCTCCTCTGGCTCACCGTCGCCCTGTCCAGCCTCGGCCTGCAGTGGCTCACCGGCGGGCTGTGAGCGCAGCAATCGGTCACGTCCACGACAGGGTGGGCGACCGCCCTAGGCTGGAGGCAGAGCGCGTGAACGTCGCGCGCTGTGACCGCTGAACGACACATCCATGGGAGTGACACCGTGCCCGGAGAGAACCTCACCCGCCTCGAGGCGCAGGAGCGCCGCGCCGTCATCGACACCCCGGCGGGATCGGACAGCGGAATCTCCTACGAGATCGCCCTCGACCTCACGCGCGGACCGGACGTGTTCGGATCGCTCACGACCGTCCGTTTCCCTGCGACGCCCGGCGCATCGACGTTCATCGATCTGATCGCCCCGACGGTGCACGCGATCACCCTGAACGGTCGCTCGCTGGAGGTGGCGACGTCGTTCGCCGACAGCCGGATCGCCCTCGACGCGCTCGAGGCCGACAACGTGCTCACCGTCGACGCTGACTGCCGCTACACGAACTCCGGCGAGGGGCTGCACCGCTTCGTCGACCCGGTCGACGGCGAGGCGTACCTGTACTCGCAGTTCGAGGTGCCCGACTCGCGCCGGGTCTATGCGGTGTTCGAGCAGCCGGATCTGAAGGCGACGTTCCGCTTCACCGTCACCGCGCCGGCCGGGTGGAAGGTCGTCTCGAACTCGCCCTCACCGGAGCCGGCATCGACCGGCGACGGATCCGCCGTGTGGGCCTTCGAGCCCACGCCGCGCATCTCCTCCTACATCACCGCGCTGATCGCCGGACCCTACGAGGCCACCTTCTCGGAGCTGACGAGCGCGTCGGGCCGGGTCATCCCGCTCGGGGTGTACGCCCGCAAGAGCCTGTGGCAGAACCTCGACGCCGACTACGTGTTCGCCAAGACCCGGCAGGGCTTCGCCTACTACGAGGAGAAGTTCGGCGTCCCCTACCCGTTCGCCAAGTACGACCAGCTGTTCGTGCCGGAGTTCAACGCCGGTGCGATGGAGAACGCGGGTGCGGTGACCTTCACCGAGACGTACGTGTTCCGCAGCAAGGTGACCGACGCGGTCAAGGAGCGCCGGGTCGTGACGATCCTGCACGAACTGGCGCACATGTGGTTCGGCGACCTCGTGACGATGAAGTGGTGGAACGACCTCTGGCTGAACGAGTCGTTCGCCGAGTGGGCGTCGACGATCGCCACGGCGGAGGCGACCGAGTGGACCGAGGCGTGGACCACGTTCAGCGCGATGGAGAAGACCTGGGCGTACCGCCAGGACCAGCTGCCCTCCACGCACCCGGTCGTGGCCGACATCACCGACCTCGAGGACGTGCAGGTCAACTTCGACGGCATCACGTACGCCAAGGGCGGATCCGTGCTCAAGCAGCTCGCGGCCTGGGTCGGCATCGACGCCTTCTTCGCCGGCGTCGGCGCCTATTTCCGCACGCACGCGTGGGGCAACACCGAGCTGCGCGACCTGCTCGTCGAGTTGGAGGCCACCAGCGGCCGCGACCTCTCCGGCTGGTCGAAGAAGTGGCTCGAGACCGCGGGCGTGAACACCCTGACCCCCTTCATCGAGGATGCACCGGATGGCACCATCACCCGGTTCTCGATCGTGCAGACCGCGCCGGCCGACTATCCGACGATCCGTCCGCACCGGCTCGGAGTGGGCTTCTACGACCTCCGCGGCGATGAGCTCGTGCGCACGCACCACATCGAGCTCGACGTGGACGGCGACCGCACCGATGTCGCCGAGCTCGTCGGGCTGCGGCGTCCCGATCTGGTCCTGCTCAACGACGAGGACCTCGCCTACGCGAAGATCCGCCTCGACGAGCGCTCACTGTCGACGGCCGTGAACCACCTGGGCAAGATCGGCGACCCGCTCGCGCGGTCCCTGGTATGGGGCGCCGCGTGGGACCAGACGCGCGACGCCGAGTCGGCCGCATCCGACTACATCGACCTCGTGCTCGGGAACATCGGCTCGGAGACCGAGTCGACGACGGTGCGCACGACGCTCGGCCAGCTGCAGCTCACGGCGAACTCGTATGTGACGCCGGAGCGCCGGGATGCCGCCCGCACGGCCGTGGCCGACGGACTGTGGGAGCTCGCGCAGCAGGCCGAGGCCGGCAGCGACAGCCAGCTGCAGTTCACGACCGCCTTCGCCGGCGCGGCGAACACCCGCACGCAGTTCGAGACCGTCAGGGCACTCCACGACGGCGCGATCTCTCTGCCGGGGCTGGAGATCGACGCCGACCTGTCGTGGACGCTGCTGGTCTCCCTCGCCGCGGGCGGCCTCGTCACCGCGACCGAGATCGACGCCGCGCTGGCGGCGGACAACACGGCGAAGGGCGGCGAGTTCGCCGCGCAGGCGAAGGCTGCGCGGCCCACCGTCCAGGCCAAGCGCGAGGCGTGGGCGCAGCTCGTCGAGCGCGACGAACTGCCCAACACGGTGCTGCGGGCCGCCGCCGCCGGCTTCGGGCACCCGGCCAGCCGTGAACTCCTCGCCGAGTTCGTGCCCCGATACTTCGACATGCTGCTGCCGATCTGGTCGGGTCGCACCTATCAGATCGCCAGCTACCTGATCGTCGGCCTGTACCCCGCGGCCCTGGCCGACATCGCGCTGCGCGACACGACGAGGGCCTGGCTCGCCGACCACCAGGACGTCTCCCCCGCCCTGCGGCGCCTGGTCGCGGAGAACCTCGCGGGCACCGAACGCGCCCTCGAGGTGCAGGCGCGCGACGCGGAGGAGTAGTACCGGGGTACCACGACCGGGGGCGAGGATCACCCTCACGACGGATGCGGCGCGCACAGCGTTCTCATAGCGTGGGGGCATGATCGTCGCAGAACATCTGACCAAGAGGTACGGAAGCAAACGCGCGGTGGACGACGTGTCGTTCACCGTCCGCCCCGGCAGCGTCACCGGATTCCTCGGTCCGAACGGTGCCGGCAAATCCACCACGATGAGGATGATCGTGGGGTTGGACCGTCCGACCGGCGGCACCGTCACGGTGAACGGATCCGAATACCGCGCGCTGCGGGCGCCGTTGTCCGAGGTGGGCGTGCTCCTCGACGCCAAGGCCGTGCACACCGGTCGCACCGCGCGCAACCACCTCCGTGCGATGGCTGCCACCCACGGCATCCCGACCCGCCGCGTCGACGAGGTGATCTCACTCACCGGCATCGAATCGGTCGCCGGCCGACGAGCCGGCAAGTTCTCGCTCGGGATGGGACAGCGACTCGGCATCGCCGCCGCGCTGCTCGGCGATCCGCGCACGCTCATCCTCGACGAACCGGTCAACGGACTCGACCCCGAGGGCGTCATGTGGGTGCGGCAGTTCGTCCGTCACCTCGCCTCGGAAGGCCGGACGGTGCTGCTGTCGAGCCACCTCATGAGCGAGATGGCGCAGACCGCCGACCACATCATCGTGCTGGGACGTGGCAAAGTGCTCGCCGACGCACCGCTCGACGAGCTGGTGCGGTCCTGGACCCGCCAGGTCGTGCGGGTCGAGAGTCCCCGCGCAGGCGAGCTGACAGAGATCCTCGCCCGCTCCGGAGCGGAGATCTCCGCCACCGGCGACGGTGCGCTCGAGGTGACGGGGATGCCTGCGGCGCGCATCGGCGACACCGCCGCGGCCGCCGGCATCCCGCTGCACCAGCTGAGCAGCACCACGGGATCCCTCGAAGACGCCTATCTCGCGCTCACCGGCGACGCCGTCGAATATCATTCCCAGCCGCCAGGACCCGTGCCGTCCGCATCCACGGCCGATGGCCGAGAGGCCGACGCCTTCACGAAGGAGCAGTCATGACCGCCGTCACCGCCACCCACCCCACCTGGCGGCTCAGCGCGCAGGGAGTCCTGCGCAGCGAATGGATCAAGCTGACGACGCTGCGTTCGACGTGGTGGTCGATCGCGATCGTCGCCGTACTCTCGATCGGCATCACCGCACTCCTCGCGGCGGCTCTCGCCAGCTTCTCGGACGGCTCCGCCGGGACGATCAACGGCGTGCTGGCCGTGCTGAACCCGACGACCTTCACGATGCTGCTCGCCGGCGCACTGGGGGCGATCACCGTGACCGGCGAGTACTCGACCGGAATGATCCGCTCGACCCTGGCCGCGGAGCCCCGCCGCGGCGCGGTTCTCGCGGGGAAGGCCGTCGCCGTCGGCGGATTCCTGCTGCTGTCCAGCATCGTCGTCTTCGCCGTGGCCGCGCTCGTGGCGACGCCGCTGCTGGGCGACACCGCCCCGATCCCGTGGGACGACCCGGCCGGATCGATCGTGCCGCTGGCGTGGGGCGCGGTGTCGATGAGCGTCTACGCGCTGCTGGGGCTGTCGTTCGGGTTCGTGTTGCGCAACGGCCCGGGGGCGATCGCCGCGACCGTGGGGCTGCTGTTCGTCCTGCCGATCATCCCGAACTTCTTCCCGTCCAGCGGGAGCTGGGCATGGGTGCAGGATCTCGCCCAGTACCTCCCCGCCAACGCCGGGCAGGCGCTCATGATCCCCGGCTCAGACGGCAGCCTGGCCGATGGTCCGGCCGCCCTCACCCTCCTGATCTGGGTCGTCGCCGGGCTCGCGGGCTCCTGGGCCGTGCTCCGCGGCCGCGACGCATAGCAGCCGCGTAGAGTCGCATCGTGTCGACCGGCAGCCGCAGTCCCTCCCGTCTGGACGAGGAGCTGCGGCTGCCGCGTCCGCCCGGAGTCATCCGACGGTTCTGGGCACGGCATCCGATCGCCACCGACGTGATCGTGGCCGGTGCGACGCTGCTGTTCTCGATCGCGCAGGCGACATCGGTCGGCCGGGTCGACGACACAGGGATGACAGGACAGGCTGAGGGCGCGCCCAGCGCCGTGTGGTGGGCGATCGGGGTGACCGTCGCCGCGTGCGTCGCCCTTGTGTGGCGCCGCCGGTGGCCGCTCCCGGTGTTCGCCCTCGCGACGGTCGCGCAGCTCATGCTGCTGCTCGGGCCGCTGCCGACGGGCTCTCCGCTGATGATGGTCGCGATCTACGCCGTCGCGGTCTATCGATCGTCCCGGGGATGCTGGAGCGCGCTGGGGATCTCGTGCGCCGCCATGATCGTGGCGTCGGTCGCCGCGGTGAGCAGTGGGATCAGCACGCCTGCGATCGCGCTGAACACGACACTCGGCGGCACGATCCCCATGCTCATCGGCGCGCTCATCGGCATCAACGTCGGAAACCGTCGCCGCTATCTGGAGGCGCTGATCGATCGCTCCCGCCAGCTGCTGCGCGAGCGCGACCAGCAGGCACAGCTCGCCGCCGCCGCCGAACGCACCAGGATCGCCCGGGAGATGCACGACATCGTCTCGCACTCGCTGACCGTGGTGATCGCACTCAGCGAGGGCGCGGCCGCCACCTCGGATCCGGGCAAAGCACGCGAAGCCGTCACCCGCACCGCGCAGACCGCCCGCGACGCCCTGTCCCAGATGCGGGCGATGCTCGGGGTGCTCCGCACCGGGGACGCCTCGACGTCACTCGTTCCCACCGAGGCCCTGACGTTCCAGGCCGCGGTGGACGCGGCGCGCGGTGCCGGGTTCTCGGTGCGGATGACGACCGCCGGCGACCTCACCGGACTCCCCCAGCCACACCGCCTCGCCCTGTCGCGAATCGTGCAGGAGAGTCTCACCAACGCCATGCGGCACGCGCCCCGCTCCACCCGGATCGACGTCGGCGTCCACGTGCTCGCCGACCGGGTGCAGGTGGCGGTGCGCAACGACGGCGCCGCCGGCCGCGACGCGAGCGGTGCCGGGTACGGTCTCGCCGGGCTGCGCGAACGGGCTGCGCTCCTCGGCGGCGCCCTGCAGGCCGGCCCCGAGGGAGAAGACTGGTGGTCGGTGCGGGCCGTGCTGCCGGTTCACGCCGTCGCGGAGGAGGCGGCATGAACGATCCCATCCGCGTCCTCCTCGTCGACGACCAGGAACTCATCCGACTCGGCTTCCGCCTGGTGCTGGACGAGGAGCCGGATCTCGAGGTCGTGGGCGAGGCGGCCGACGGGATCGAGGCCGTGGAGCGCGCCCACGCGCTCCAGCCCGACGTGGTCGTCATGGACGTGCGGATGCCGCGCCTGGACGGCGTCGCCGCGACGGCCCGCATCACCGATGCGCAGCCGCGCACCCGGGTGCTCGTGCTCACCACGTTCGACGTGGACGAATACGCCTTCGGCGCCCTGGAGGCCGGCGCCAGCGGCTTCCTCCTGAAGGACGCGCAGCGAGACGATCTGGTCGCCGCGATCCGCGCCGTCCACCGCGGCGACGCGATGCTCTCCCCGCGGGTGACCCGGCTGATGCTGGAGCGGCTGGAACAGCGATCGCCGCCGGCGACTCCCGAGCCTCCCGGCCTCGCGGAGCTCACGGACCGGGAGCGTGAGGTGTTCGTCGAGATCGGTCGCGGTCTCAGCAACGGCGAGATCGCCACCGGCCTGCACGTGAGTGAATCGACCGTGAAGACCCACGTGGGCCGGGTGCTCGCCAAGCTCGGCGCCCGCGACCGGGTACACGCGGCCATCCTGGCTCACCGCCTCGGACTCGTCCCTCCGGGGCCCCTCGGGCTCCCGCCCGAGGCCGACATCATGCCCGGCACACAGGCATCGCAGAGCCGTCCCTCGTTAGGCTCGACACGATGATCGTTCTCCTCGAAGCATCCACGACAGCCACCGAATGGTCGTGGGCGTGGTGGCTCGGCGTGCTCGCCACGTTCGGCACGAAAGCCCTCGGCATCCTCCTGGTCATCGTCGGGGCGCTGCTGGCCAGCTGGGTGCTGCGGTTCGCGATCCATCGCATCGTGGAGCGGATCGTCAACGGCGCCAAGCACAAGGCCAACGTCGACGACACCCAGGCCCTCGACCGCTCGCCGCTGGCCGCCGTCCGACTCGTCCAGCGCACGCGAACGCTCGGCTCGATCCTCCAGAACATCATGAACATCGTGATCGTGATCATCGCGCTCGTCCTGATCGTGAATGTTATCGACACGAGCATCCTCAGTTCCTTCGCCCTGCTCACCGCCGCGATCGGCGCCGGTCTCGGCTTCGGCGCGCAGAACATCGTCAAGGACGTCCTGAACGGCATCTTCATCGTCGCGGAGGACCAAGTCGGCATCGGGGACGTCGTCGATCTGGGGCTGGCAACCGGGGTCGTCGAGTATGTGAGCGTGCGGGTCACGCACGTGCGGGACGTCAACGGCACGCTCTGGTACGTGCGTAATGGCGAGGTGACCCGCATCGGGAACATGTCGCAGGGCTGGTCGCGCGTCATCATCGACCTGGCCGTGCCAGTCGACGCCGATGTCGATCAGGTCGAGAAGGCCATGCTCGCGGCGGCGAAGGGACTGGCCAAGGACGGCAAGTGGCGTACGCGCATCCTCGAACAGCCGGAGATCTGGGGCCTCGAGTCGATCTCCGGCGACGCGCTGGTGATCCGGCTCGTCATCAAGACGCGCGCCAACGCCAAGGACGACGTGGCGCGCGAACTGCGGATGCGGCTGAAGCACGCGATGGACTCCCTGGGCGTCGAGCTGCCGCAGCTCAACTCGATCACGCTCAGCGGGATGGAGGGGGCGATGAGCGTGCGCGGCGCACGCCCCCCGAAGACCCGCCCCACCCCCGTCACGACCGTCGTGGACGAGAAGCCGGTGTGGAAGCCCAAGCGAACCCCCGGCTCGACGAAGGCCGACGGGACCTCCACGGACGACGACGCATGAGCGACGAACCGACGAGCTTCTACGACCAGGTCGGCGGTCACGACGCGTTCGTGCGCCTGGCCGACGTGTTCTACCAGGGCATCGCCTCGGACGAGGTCCTCCGCCCGATGTACCCCGAGGAGGATCTCGGTCCCGCCAAGGAACGGCTCACCCTGTTCCTCGAGCAGTACTGGGGCGGACCGACGACCTACAGCGAACGACGCGGACACCCCCGCCTGCGGATGCGGCACGCCCCCTTCCACGTCGACCCGGATGCCCGCGACCGCTGGCTGCGGCACATGCGCGCCGCCGTCGACGCGCTCGAGCTGCCGCCGATGCAGGAGCACACGCTGTGGGAGTACCTGCAGCGCGCCGCATACGCCATGGTGAACACGTTCAAGCCGAACACCGCGGTGGCAGACCGGCGGGACTGAGGCGTCAGTGCCCCATCCCGAGGCCGCCGTCCACCGGGATGACGGCGCCGGAGATGTAGGCCGCGTCATCCGACGCGATCCAGGCGACCACTCCGGCGACCTCGTCCGGGGTGGCGAAGCGTCCGGCAGGGATGCTGCGCTTGTACTCCGCCTGGGTCTCGGCGGGAAGCTCCGCCGTCATATCGGTCTGGATGAAGCCCGGCGCGATGACATTGGCGGTGATTCCCCGCGAACCCAGCTCACGGGTGAGTGAGCGCGCGAAGCCGACCAGCGCGCTCTTCGAACTCGCGTAGTTGATCTGACCGGCGGATCCGTAGAGTCCGACCACACTCGAGATCAGGATGACCCGACCCCACTTCGCCCGCATCAGCCCCTTCGCAGCCCGCTTGACGACCCGGAAGGTGCCGCCCAGGTTCGTGGTCACGACGTCGTCGAAGTCGCTCTCGGTCATCCGGAGCAGAAGCGTGTCCTTCGTGATCCCAGCATTGGCCACGACGATCTCCACGGGACCGAGCTCCGCCTCCACCTGCGCGTAGGCCGCGTCGACGGATGCTGCATCGGTCACGTCCGCGCGGACGGTGAGGACACCGGACGGCCCCTCGCCGCTGCGCGCGGTGACCGCGACCTTGTACCCCTCGGCAACGAAGCGCTCGGCGATGGCGCGCCCGATTCCGCGGTTGCCTCCGGTGACGAGGACGACGCGATCGGTGGACATGGAGTTCTCCCTTTTCCGGCGGATTCCAGCGTCCCAGCCTATCGAGCAACACATCTCCGGGGTGATTGACACGGTCAGGCTCATACTGAAAACCTGTGAGTGAGCCGAGTACGAAAGGTCATCCCCCTCATGAGCAATCAGTCTCCCGATCAGCAGCCGCAGTACGCACCCCCGTCCTATCCCGCGGCGCCGACCTACGCAGCTCCCGCCTACGCCGCACCGGCCGTGGCCAGGACGAACGTGATGGCGATCCTGTCGCTCGTGTTCGCCTTCGTGTTCTCCGTCCTCGGTGTCGTGTTCGGCCACATCGCCCTGAGCCAGATCAAACGCACCGGCGAAAGCGGTCACGGCCTGGCCATCGCCGGCCTCGTGGTGGGCTACATCGGCGTCGCGATCTGGGTCATCTACATCATCTTCTTTATCGTCGTCATCGCCGCGGCAGCGTCTTCGACGTCGTCCTACTGAGGTCTCTCATGACGAACCCTCCTCCCTATCCCCCCGCCAACCCGAGCAACCCTCCGGCCTATCCCGCGCAGGCGCCGGTCGCTCCGGCACAGGCCCCGGGTTATCCCGCGCAGGCCTACCCGGCCCAGGCCCCCGTCGTCTACCCGGCACAGCCGCAGGCGGGCGCGTGGCCCCCGCCGCCATACGGCACGCCGTCGCGCACCAATACGATGGCGATCCTCGCGATCATCTTCGGTTTCGTGTTCTCCGTGCTCGGCATCGTGTTCGGACACATCGCCCTGAGCCAGATCAAGCGCACCGGTGAGAGCGGTCGCGGCCTCGCGCTCACCGGCCTGATCGTCGGCTACGTGTCCGTGGGCCTCGGCGTGGTGTTCCTCATCCTCTATGTCCTGTACTTCGCCTTCATCATCGCGATGTTCGGAGCGGTCGCGAGCGACCCCTCGTACTATTCCTGACCCCGAGAAGCGGTGCCCCGGGCGTAGGCTTGGGGCACCGTGAAAACACCTTCGACGCCACAATCGGCGACCTCGCTTCCGCGTGCCCCGCGGGACGACGAGCGCGCCCGGTTCGTGAAGTACATGGTGATGATGGCGATACGCGTCACCTGTTTCGCACTGATGGTCCTCGTGACGCCCTACAGCTGGTACACATGGGTGTTCGGCGCCGGAGCCGTCTTCCTGCCCTACCTTGCGGTGGTCGTCGCCAACGTCGGACAGGACGCGCTTCCGGCCCGCGCGGAGAGCCCCGACATGACGCTGCCCGGCGATGCCTCGGCGCCGCAGGCCCCACCGGCGGAGGCGCCCTCCGTGATCCGTGTCGCGGAGAATCCGCGCCCCGACGTCACCGGCCCGCGCGACGGGAAGACGCCGTGACCGAAGCCGTCTGCTCACGGGCGGGTTGCCGTGCCGACGCGCAGTGGCGGATCGACTGGCGCAATCCCCGCATCCATGATGCGTCGCGTCGCAAGACGTGGGTCGCGTGCGACGAACACGCGCCGTTCCTGCGCGACTACCTTTCCAGCAGGGGTTTCCCCGTGGAGGTCGCCCGGCTGCGCGAACCGGCGGCGCAATGACGCCCCGTTCCGCGACCGCGGTGCGGTGGATCTCCTACGTCGCGGTGGCGATCGTGTTTGCCATCGCGTGCGGCTATCTGTCGCACTGGCAGTTCAGCCGCAACGCCGACCGCACGGCGCAGCTCACGCTGGTGTCGAACAACTACGACGCGGATCCGGTCGCGTTGTCGACGGCGATCACCGGACTCGACGACTTCGACGAGTCGTACGAGTGGCATCCGGTCGAGCTGCACGGCACCTATCTCACCGACCGGCAGCTCGTGGTCCGCAACCGCCCGCACGGGGGCACGTCGGCCTTCGAGGTGCTGACGCCTCTCCTGCTCGACGACGGACGCATCATCATCATCGACCGGGGGTGGGTGCAGCCGGCCGAGAGCGGCGACGGTCCGGTCGCCATCCCGGATCCGCCCACGGGCACCGTCACCGTCGTCGCCCGGCTTCGCCCCAGCGAGGCGCTGCCGACCTCCGGTCGCAGTGCTCCCGAGGGGCAGGTGCCGACCCTGAACCTACCGCTGGTGTCGGAGACCACCGGCGCGGAGACGCTCACGAGCGCCTACGGGGCGCTGGTGAGCGAGTCTCCGTCGGTCTCGGAGATGCCGACTGCGCTGGACACGCCCTCCGAAGACCCCGGTCCGTTCCTGTCCTATGCGGTGCAGTGGATACTGTTCGCGATCATGGGCTTTGTGTTCATCTGGTACGTCATCCGCTCCGAGCGGCGACACCGCAAGGAGGAAGCGGAGGATGCCGCCGAAGCTGCGGCACGTGCCGCAGCCGGCGACGACCCGATCCCGGAAGATCCGCTGCCGCCCCGGCGCCGCAGATTCGAGCGTCGCCCCGACCGTGACATGAACGACGAGGACGCCCTCCTGGACCGTGTGGAACGCTGATCCGACGAGCCTTCGAAGCCTCCGGATCCACTCCCCGACCGGGGTTCCTACGCCAACGTCACGAGGTCGGCGTAGTCGCGACCCCAGATGTCCTCGACACCGTCGGGGAGAATGAGCACCCGCTCCGGGTTCAAGGCTTCGACTGCGCCCTCGTCGTGCGAGACGAGCACGACGGATCCCTCGTAGTGAGCGAGCGCACCGAGGATCTCATCCCGGGACGCGGGGTCGAGGTTGTTGGTCGGCTCGTCCAGCAGCAGCACGTTTGCGCTGGAGACGACGAGGGTCGCGAGCGAGAGACGGGTCTTCTCGCCGCCGGAGAGCACGCCCGCCGGCTTGAGCACGTCGTCTCCGGTGAACAGGAACGAGCCGAGCACCTTGCGCGCATCGGTGGCGTTCAGGTCGGGGGCGGCGGACATCATGTTCTCCAGCACCGACCGTGACGTGTCGAGGTTCTCGTGCTCCTGCGCGTAGTACCCGATCTTCAGCCCGTGTCCCGGCTCGATCTGCCCGGTGTCCGGCTTGTCGACACCGGCGAGCATCCGCAGCAGGGTCGTCTTGCCGGCGCCGTTCAGCCCCAGCACGACGACCCGCGACCCGCGGTCGATCGCCAGGTCGACATCGGTGAAGATCTCCAGCGAGCCGTACGACTTGCTCAGCCCGCTCGCGCGCAGCGGCGTCTTCCCGCAGGGTGCGGGCTTCGGGAAGCGCAGTTTCGCGACGCGGTCGTCCTGTCGGACGTCCTCGAGTCCGGCGAGCAGCTTCTCGGCGCGCGCGACCATCTGATGCGCGGCGGCCGCCTTGGTCGCCTTGGCCCCGAAGCGGGCGGCCTGCTGCTGCAGCGCGGTCGCCTTCTTCTCCGCGTTGGCGCGCTCCTTCTTGCGGCGCTCCTCGTCGGCCACGCGCTGACGCTGGTAGTGCTTCCAGCCCATGTTGTACACGTCGATGACCTGACGGTTCGCGTCGAGGTAGAACACCCGGTTCACGGTCTCGCCGACCAGCTCCACGTCGTGGCTGATGACGATGAGCCCGCCGCGGTAGCCCTTGAGGAACTCGCGCAGCCAGATCACCGAGTCGGCGTCGAGATGGTTGGTCGGCTCGTCGAGGATCATCGTCTGCGCGTCGGAGAACAGGATGCGGGCGAGCTCGATGCGACGCCGCTGACCACCGGAGAGCGTCTTCAGGGGCTGGTCCAGGATCCGATCCGGAAGCGAGAGATTATGTGAGATGGATGCCGCCTCCGCCTCGGCGGCATACCCGCCGAGCGCTTCGAACCGCTCCATGAGGGTGCCGTAGCGGCGCATCGCGTCGGCCGCGACATCCGCGTCCTGGTCGCCCATCGCCAGCGAGGCCTCGTGCATGCCGACCGCGAGCGATCCGAGTCCTCGAGCGTCAAGGATCCGGGTGCGAGCCAGCATCTCCGGATCACCGGACCGCGGATCCTGCGGGAGATAGCCGAGCTCACCGGATCGTTCGACTTCGCCCTCGCTGGGGAGGAGGTCGCCGGCGAGCACCTTGGTCAGCGTCGTCTTCCCGGCGCCGTTGCGACCCACCAGCCCGACCTTGTCGCCGTCGCCGACGCGGAACGAGACATCCTGCATGAGCACGCGGGCACCCACGCGGATCTCGAGATCGTGCACGGCGAGCACAGCGGACGTCCGTTTCTTACAAGGGTGGGATGCGGCCGATCCGGCCGAACCGCCAGTCTACCGGGGACCGGGCTGCACGATCCGCACAACCGATGGGTGGATCATCCGTGGACGGCGTCCATGGGCTGAGGCGTGTCTCCCCTTAGGCTGAATGACGACTCGCGTCAATCGACGCCTTCCGTCGCCTAAGGAGACCCCATGTCCCTCGCCGCTGTGCCTCGTCACCGCGTTCTCGCGGATGTCCTGCCGCGTCCCACCGGCCGTGCCCGTGCCTTCGCCATGGATGCCGCCCTCGTCACCGTCGGCATGCTGTTCGTCGCCGTGCTGGCGCAGGCAGAGATCCCGCTCTGGCCGGTCCCGATCACCGGGCAGACGCTGGCCGTGATCGTCGTGGGGGCTGCTCTGGGCGCCCGTCGGGGCGCCGCGGCGCTCGCCCTCTACCTCATCGTCGGACTCGCGGGTCTGCCCGTCTTCGCGGAGTTCACCGGCACGATCGCCGCGGTGACCAAGCCGAGCTTCGGCTTCGTCATCGGATTCGTGTTCGCGGCGTTCGTCGCCGGGTGGGTGGCCGAACGCCGATGGGACCGTCGTCCGTTCCTCGCGTTCCTCGGCTTCGTCGCGGCGAGCATCGTGCCGTTCCTGATCGGCGTGCCCTACATGGCGTTCATCCTGAACGTCGTGCTGGGCGCCGACATGGACTTCGGGCAGATCATGGCGGCGGGCGTGACTCCGTTCATCATCGGCGGTGTCGTCAAGGCGGCCATCGCCGCGATCACGATCCCGGCCGCCTGGGCTCTGGTGCGCGCGGTCGACGGCCGCAAGGCGCGCTGAGACCCCAGCAGACGACGAAGGCCCGGTGGATCGCTCCACCGGGCCTTCGTGTTTACCGGGTCGGCCCTCAGCCGAGGATGCCGGCCAACGCGGAGGTGATTCCCTCCGCGGCATACGGGATGGAGAGCGGGCTCGCGGCGCTGAACGCGTTCGTCAGATCGTCGCCGGACTCCAGCCACACGACGTGGTCGTCCTTCACGACGTTGAGCGACGCGATCAGGCTGTCGGAGAGCATCTCATCGAGGGTGTAGCCGATCGGGAAGAACACCGCGACATCGGCATCCAGGGCCGAGATCTGCTCGGCCGAGAGCGCGACGTAGAAGCCGCTGGTCGGAAGCTCCAGCACAGCGGGGTTCTGCACGAAGCCGAGGTCCTCGAGGAGATCCCAGCGGAAGTCGCCGGCGATATATGCACCGTAGGAGTCGCCGTACTTCGTGCCGGTCACCGCGGTCACGCCGTCGAACTCGGGGTGCGCGTCGGCCTGTTCCTGGATGCTCGCGCTCACATCGGCGATGACCTCGTCACCCTTGTCCTGCAGGCCGAGCGCCTGGGCGACCTGCGCCACCTGGACGTCCCAGGAGGTTCCGTAGTCCGCGGTTCCCTCCGGCGCGTACACGGTGGGAGCGATCTCGCTGAGTCGGTTGTAGACGTCCTCATCGGCCGCCGAACGCGTGTTGAGGATGACATCGGGTTCGAGCGCGGCGATCGCCTCGTAGTCGTATCCGTTGGCGGGCGACTCGAACAGCGTCGGCGTCACGTCCCCATAGTCGTCGACCGCCCAGGACCCGACGCCCTTCTGGTCTGCGCCGAAGCTGAGCCAGTCGGATGCCCCGACGGGTTGCACACCGAGCGAGAGCGCAACCTCCGCGTCTGACCATCCGAGCGCGACGACCGTGAGCTCGCCGTCCGCGGGTTCGGGGATCTCGATGCTGCCGTAGATCGTGTCCGTGACGGTCGAGAGCACGCCGCTCTCGTTATCCGACGACTCCGTGCTGCTCGAGCATCCGGTCAACGCGAGTGCTGCTGCCGCCGCGGTCGCGACGACGAGTGTCAACTTCTTCATCGATATTCCTCCTGTGCTGTGCTGTGTTGTGCTGTTGCTCATTGATGGTGCGATCACGCCGTGATAGGCGCTCGCGGCACGATGAGCGGCGTGCCGGTCTCTGGGTCGGGGATGATCCTCGCCTGGACACCGAAGACCTCTTCGACGAGCTCGGCGGTCACCACCGACGTCGGATCCCCCTGTGCCACGATCCGGCCTTCCTTCATCGCGATGAGGTGCGTCGCGTAGCGGGTGGCCTGGTTGAGGTCGTGCAGCACCGCGACGAGCGTTCGTCTCTCGCGCTGCAGTGCGGTGCACAGGTCGAGCACGTCGATCTGGTGCGAGATGTCGAGATAGGTCGTGGGCTCGTCCAGCAGGAGGATCGGCGTGTCCTGCGCGAGGGCCATCGCGATCCAGACCCGCTGGCGCTGTCCGCCCGAGAGTTCGTCGACGGTGCGCGACGTGAGATCCGTCAGTCGGGTGCGTTCGAGTGCCGCGCGTACGGCGTCTTCGTCCTGCGCGCTCCACCGTCGCATGATGCCCTGGTGCGGATGGCGTCCACGCGTCACGAGATCGATGACGGTGATGCCGTCGGGCGCGATGGAGCTCTGCGGGAGGAGTCCCACCTG
>JAATGR010000130.1 GCA_015654575.1 Actinomycetales bacterium | reverse complement strand
CCGACCGCCCCGCGCGTGATCAGCGTGCAGATCCCGGTCGACAAGATCGGCGAGCTGATCGGCCCGAAGGGCAAGACGATCAACTCCATCCAGGACGAGACCGGCGCGCAGATCTCCATCGAGGAGGACGGCACCGTCTACATCGGCGCCACCGACGGCCCCTCCGCCGAGGCCGCCCGCGCGCAGGTCAACGCGATCGCCAACCCCACCAACCCGGAGGTCGGCGAGCAGTTCCTGGGCACGGTCGTGAAGATCGCGACCTTCGGCGCGTTCATCTCGCTGCTGCCCGGCAAGGATGGACTGCTGCACGTCAGCGAGGTGCGCAAGCTCGCCGGCGGCAAGCGCGTGGAGAACGTCGACGACGTCCTCTCCGTCGGCCAGAAGCTGCTGGTGCGCATCACCAAGATCGACGACCGCGGCAAGCTGTCGCTGGAGCCGGTCGTCGAGGAGGCGGCCGAGGCTGCGACTGACGAGGTTACCGTCGACGCCTGATCCGCTCCCCGGAACGACCCCGCCCCGATCGGGCGGGGTCGTTCCTCGTTGCGGGAACGTGATCAAACAGTTATACGAAGTTCACCGCCCGTACCCCGCATGTCCGCGCGTGGCGCGCGGCGTCGCCTACCCTCGTAATAACGCGTCGGCGACGCGAGCGATCGCATCCCGGCCATGACGGTGAGGGGGGTGCGATGAAGATCTTCGGGAGCGGTTCTGCCGGCTCGTCGCTCTCCGTCGCGCCCATCGCCCATCCGTCTGCGCCCATCCCCGTTCAGGGGCCCGGTGTCGGAACGGACGTGCGCGTGCCGCTCGGCGACGACGGTCCGGCGGTGTTCCCGCTGATCCTCGGCGGCGCCGAATTCGGTTGGATCGTCGACATCGACACCGCGCACAGCATCCTTGATGCCTACCTCGACGCCGGCGGAAACGCGATCCACACCGCCGACAGCTTCACCGCCGGACGCAGCGAGCACATCATCGGCCAATGGATGCACTCCCGCGCCGTGCGCGACGACATCGTCGTCAGCGTGCGGGTGGGGCACCATCCCGACCACCCGGGGCTTGGGCCCGTCAACCTCGTGCGATCCGTCGAGGCGTCGCTGAACCGCCTGCGCACCGACCACATCGACCTGCTCTACCTCGACGGGACGGCCGAGCTCCCCTCCCTGGAGGAGGCGCTCGCCACAGCGGCCTGGCTGGTCGAGACCGGAAAGGTTCGCCGGCTCGGTGCGTTCGGCTTCCGCGCCGAGCAGCTGGTCGAAGCCCGCATCCTTGCCGCCGCCGGATACCCGCACATCACCGTGCTGGACGTGCCGTACAACGTGCTCCGCCGCCGGGACCTCGACGGCGACCTCCGGCTGGTGGCCGGGGCGCAGGGGCTCGCCCTGACCCCGTCGCATCCGCTTGAGCACGGTTTCCTCGCTGGCGGCGTCCGTCGTCGCGTCCGGGCAACCTCGGTGCGCTCTACCCAGCTGATCGCGGGCCTCACCAAACGCGGTGCGCGGACGCTGCGCGCCCTCGACGCGATCGGTGCGGAACTCGGCGTGCCGAATGCCGCCGTCGCGGTTGCCTGGCTGCTGTCGCAACGGATCGTGGCGGCCCCCATCGTCAACGCGTACGCCGTCGCGCACGTCACCGAGCTCGTCCAGGGCGTGGGCGTTCGCCTCACGCGGGGGCAACTCGCCGACATCGGGCGCGCCTCCGAGTAGGCGGGTAGTCTGATCGGGTCCGCGTCGACGGGCCCCGACGAAGTGAGCATGTGTGACGCATTACATCTACTTGGTGCGTCATGGAGAGCACCAGGACGCCGAACATGGTCTCGTCGACGGTCCGCTCTCTACCCGGGGCAAACGTCAGGCCGAGCTGATCGCCGACCGTCTGTCCGGAGTACCGCTGGACGCGGTGTGGCATTCGCCGTTGGTACGTGCCGCGGAGACCGCGCGCGCGGTGGCCGAACGACTCCCGGCGCTGCGTCCGGAACCGTCGTCCCTGCTTTTCGACTGCGTGCCCACCGGTATGACGCCCGAGACGCCGGCGGTGTTCGAGCCTTTCTTCGGCTCGGTGACCGAGGCCGAGGTCGACGCCGGTCGGGCGCAGATGGCGGACGCACTCGCAGCGTTCCTGGTGCGCAAGCAGGGTGACGTTCACGAGTTGCTGATCACGCACAACTTCGTCATTTCGTGGTTCGTCCGCGAGGTGCTCGAGGCGCCCGAATGGCGGTGGATGACCCTCAACCAGGCTCATTGCGGGCTCACGGTCATCGCGCAGAAGCACGGCAGACCGTGGAGCCTGGTCTCCCACAACGACTTGGCGCACCTGCCCTTCGAGTTGCGTACCGGACTCCCCGAAACACCGCCGGTCTGAGACGGTCGGCAGGTGGGGGCGACGCCGCGCGGGTATCATCGTGCACCGGAGGTGGGCGGGGTGGAACATTCCTTGCGGACGCGGCGCCGCCGCGCGACTGAGCGGGAGATCGCGGCGGCCGCACTCGACCTGTTCGAGAGCCGGGGGGTGCGTGACACCCGGGTGTCCGACATTGTCGCTGTAGCCCGCGTTTCCGAGCGGACGTTCTTCCGCTACTTCGCGCGGAAGGAGGATTGCGTCCTGGTCGCGCACACGGAACTGCGGGATGCGCTGCGGCAGGAGATCGATGCCCTCGATCTCGACGCCGAGGGCATCGTGGGCGCCTACCGGCGGTTCCAGCGGGCGCTGCGCGGCTTCGATCTGGACGCGACCGACTTGTCGGGCATCCTGCTCCGGGTCGACCGGCTCAAGCGCACGGAGCCCGGCCTGTTACAGGCGGGGCTCCGTGTCGACGCCGAGCAGTCGGCGTGGCTGTGCGATGTGCTGGTGCAGCACGGCGTCGACGTGCTCGAGGCCCGATTGTTCGCCGAAGAGATCGGGCTGCTGTTCCGCCAGACGCTCCAGCACTGGGTGGACGAGGGCGGATCGGCCCGCTCGACGCTGGCGAGCAGCGCCGAGGCCGTCGAGCGGGCGTGGACTCAGGTCTCGCGGGCGTCCGCGATGGTGACGGGCTCCGAGGGCGCGTCGACCGCGTCCTGAGCCCGCCGCGAGGGCGCGCGCAGCAGCAGGATGCCGAGCGGGATCAGGATCACCACCAGCCCGATCGCCGACAGCAGGAACACCGGCTGGACGATCTCCTCCGCCCCGCCGAGCCACCCGACGGCCGCGGTCACGTAGAACGAGGACAGCACGCCGCCCAGGTTCAGTGCCGCCGCGAATAGTCCCTGCACGAGCGAGGCGGAGGTCCGGCTCACCATCGTGCTCAGCACCATCGGTGTTCCGACCGTCGCCCCCATGAGGCCGGCACCGACCACGCCGGTCGCGATCGCGTAGAGCAGCAGGCTGCCGCCGCCGGTTCCGCTGCTGAGGAACGCGAGCAGCATCCCGACCGCCGCGACCAGCAGGGAAATCGGCAGCACCATGGCGCGCAGCCACCCGTACAACCGGCCGAACACCAGCGAGACGAAGAATCCGACCACCGTCATCAGCGAGCTGACGAGTCCCACGATGCCGGCGTCGCCGAGATCCGCCTGCACGAACACGACCGACACCAGGGTCGCGATCGGGTAGAGCGCGACGACGGCCAGCGCGAAGCCGACGAGCGGAACCCAGGCGATCGCCGGGATCCCCCGAGCGGCTGCTTGGGCTCTGGTGCCCGAGGTGCGGTCGACGCGCTCCGGCTCCTTCAGGAACACTGCAACCAGCACGAAGGCGACCACCCCGATGAGGAACCCGTAGAACGGCGCCCGCCAGGAGATGGTCGCGAGATACCCGCCCACGACGACCGCGACGACCGCGCTCAGTGAGAAGACCACGTTCCCCAGCCCGAACCGCCGGGCGCGCACCCGCTCGTCCTGGTAGGTCACGGCGATGAGGCTGTTCGCGATGGTGAAGTTGAACCCCGCCCCCAGTCCCCACAGTGCCCGCGCGACCAACAGCAGAGCGAAGCTCTCGCCGGTGAACAGCGGCAGGATGCCGGCGATGGTGTAGATGCCGACGCCGATCAGGGCGAGAGGCCGGTAGGGGATCCACCGGCCGGCCGCCGCGCCGCCGAAGATCGCGATCGGGATCATGACGACGCTGGCGATGGTGACGACCCAGGTCGCCTCGCCGGAGCCGATGTCAAACGCAGTGACGATGTTGGCGATGTTCGGGGTGAGCAGGCCGCTGGTCGGCTCGAGGAAGAACAGGGTCAGGATGGCGATGATGGTGAGATTGCGCCGCTTCGGACGCGATGCGGTTGCAGACATGACTGCTCCTTCGCAGGTGGGGGTGCCGGTCAGACGGCGGTGTGGCCGCCGTCGGCGAAGAACGCCGCACCGGTGGTGAAGCCCGCCTCGTCGCTGGCGAGGTGGGCGATGAGGGCTGCGATCTCCTCGGGCTTGCCGAGGCGGCCGAGGGGGACGAAGCCGCCGAGTTGCTCCGCGGTGTCGGTGGCATCGCCCAGGATCGGGGTGTCGACGAGGCCGGGGCACACGGCGTTGACGCGGATCCCGTCCTTGGCGTACTCGATCGCGGTCTGCTTCGACATCATCAGCAGTGCCGCCTTCGACGGCGGGTAGGCGCTCGAACCCGGAGCGAAGGTCACCGCGCCAATGGAGGAGACGTTGACGATGCTGCCCCCGCCGGTCTCCAGCATGAGCGGGATGAGCGCGCGCATCATCAGGAACGGTCCGCGCACGTTCGTGTTCATGACGCGGTCGTACTCGTTCATGTCGTACTCGTGGACGCGTCCGATGCCCCCGGTGAGGCCGGCGTTGTTGACGAGCACGTCGACGCGACCGAAGCGCTCACGCACCAGCGCGGCGGTCTGATCGATCTGCGACGGATCAGTGACATCGCACCGCGATGGCACGACGGCGGGGTTTCCTTCGCGTACCAGCGGATTCTTGCCGGGGTCGCGATCGGCGGCGATGACGGTGGCGCCCTCGGCGATCAGCCGCTGCGCGGTGGCCAGGCCGATACCGGATCCGGATCCGGTCACGACGGCGATCTTCCCGGTGAAGCGCGTGCCCGCCGCTGTCAGCGGCGACGGCGAGACGGCGTCAGTTGACACGAGTCGCTCCGGCGTCGACGTGCAGCACCTGACCGGTGATCATGGCGGCGTCGTCAGAGGCGAGGAAGCTCACGAGCCCGGCGATGTCGGTGGGCTCCATGATCTTCTTGATCGCCTGGGTGGCCTTGACCGCATCCAGCATGGCGTCGCCACCGAGGTGGAGTGCGCCGGGGGTGCGGACGGTGCTCGGCGCGATCGCGTTGGACGTGATGCCGTAGTCGGCGACCTCCACGGCCAGGCCGGTGGCGAGTGCCCCGGCGGCGGCCTTCGCGGCGACGTAGTGGGCACCGCCGGCGGGGGTGACCGCGTACACCGACGCGGACGAGAGGTTGATGATCCGGCCCCAGCCGGCTTCCTCCATGGCGGGAAGCACGGCCCGGATGAAGAGGAACATCGAGTCCAGGTCGACGGCGAGGTGCTTGTGCCAGAAGTCGAAGGTCATTTCGCGGATCAGCGTCGGCGGATCCGGATGCAGTCCGGCGTTGTTGACGAGTACCTGAACCGGGCCCAGCTCGTCGACGATGGCCTTCACCGCGTTGACGACCTGATCCTCCTTCGAGACGTCGGCCTGATAGGCCTTCGCCGTGCCGCCGTTCGCGGTGATCTCTGCGACGACGTCGTCGCCGGGAGCGAGGTCGACGACGGCCACCGTGGCCCCGTCTGCCGCGAGTCGCGTCGCGATGGCGCGCCCGATCCCGTTCGCTCCGCCCGTGACCAACGCCACCTTGCCGTCGACACCCATGTGTTCTCTCCTTTGAATTCTTTTTCGTCGGCCCGCCGCGATGCGGCCAGGTCGTGTGTGCCCGTAAGTGCCGTTATGGCAGTTACCAGCGGATTTCCTCGACTGATGATACGCATCGTTGTGACGGGATATTCCCTCGGCGCGGTGATGACTTCCATTCCGTGGATGTGCGGCCGTCGTCACCGCTCTGCCTGTGCGGCACCTGAGACGCCGCCGCCTAGGCTGGGTGTCATGACAACGCGTGTGGCCATCGTCGGCGGCTCCGGAAAGCTCGGCACGATCGTGCGTTCCGTGGTCGAGGCGGAGGACGGCTACGAGGTGCATGCTGTGCTCGGCTCGCGCAGCGGGATCTCCGGCATCGAAGGAGCCGACCTCGTGGTCGACGCGTCCGTCCCCGCCGTGTCGGTCGATGTGGTGCGGTCCGCGATCGATCACGGCATCAATGTGCTGGTGGGAACGAGCGGGTGGTCGGCGGAGCGCATCGCGCTCGTGCGTCCGCTGGTCGCCGCGGCCGGAACGGGGGCGGTCTTCATCCCGAACTTTTCCCTCGGATCCGTGCTCGGCACCGCGCTGGCTGCCGTCGCTGCGCCGTTCTTCTCCTCGATCGAGATCATCGAGGCCCATCGGGACACCAAGGTCGACTCGCCCAGCGGCACTGCGGTCCGCACGGCGGAGCTGATCGCCGCAGCGCGCGCGGGCATCGGCCCGGTCGTGTCCCCCCATGTCGATCAGCGCGCGCGGGGGCAGCAGGTCGCGAGCGTCCCCATCCACTCATTGCGTCGTCCGGGGGTGATTGCCCGCCAGGACGTCGTGCTGTCCGGTCCGGGGGAGTCGCTCACGCTGACCCATGACACGGTGGACTCCGCGCTGGCCTATGCGCCCGGCATCCGGCTCGCGCTCGCGCATGCCGTCGACGTCCGCGGTGTCGTCGTTGGCCTCGATGCTTTCCTCGACATCGGTGTGCGCACCCCGGGTGCAGCCGCCGATGCGCCGGTCTTCGACGAGGGCGTCCCGGGTCCGGTCGCCGCCGCGACCGGCGTATGAGCGCGCGCATCGGGGTCGCCGTCATCGCGGCGTGCCTCGTCCTGTACATCGTGGTGGTTGCGCAGCGCGCGGTGCTGCTGGTCGCCAGCGGAGAGCCGATCGGCGTGGCGATGGGGGCGGCGCTGATCGTCCTGCCGTTGATCGCGGCGTGGGCTCTCGGCCGGGAACTGCTCTTCGGTTCGCAGGCAACCCGGCTCGGGCGGCGGTTGGAGGCCGAGCACGAACTGCCATCGGAGGATCTCGACACCCGTCCCAGTGGGCGCGTGCTGCGCGATGAGGCGGATGCCGTGTTCCCCCAGTACCGGGAAGCGGTCGAGGCGGCCCCAAACGATTGGCGCGCCTGGTACCGCCTCGGTCTCGCCTACGACAGCTCCGGCGATCGTCGGCGGGCGCGCGCCGCGGTGCGCAACGCCATCCGGCTGGAGCGCGTCGCCCGCCGCGGCTGACCCGTCCCGTCCGCTTGCACCCCCGCTGAGTGTCCACGACACGCGGATGCTGTGGCATGGTCGTCCGCGTGTCGTGGACACTCAACCGGGTGCGCAGGGCGGGCGCGTGGGGCGGCGGGACGTTAAGCGGCGGCGGGGGCGAGCGCAGCGGCGACGGCATCCTCGACGGTGGGGTGCGCGAAGACGAAACCGGATGCCTGCAGCACCGCCGGCTCGACGTCGACGTCGCACGTCAGCAGCGCCTCCGTCGCGTCGCGACCGAGCACCAGTCGCAGCGCCCAGGCGGGGGCCCGCAGTAGATAGGGCCGGTTCAGCCCGCGCGCGAGTGCGAATCCCAGGTCGTTCGCCGTGGCGCGTTGGGGGCCGACCAGATCGACCGGTCCGTCCAGCTCGGCGTCGATCGTGTGGCGGATCGCGCGCACCTCGTCCTCGAGGGAGATCCAGGGCCACACCTGCGTGCCGCGTGCGATCGGTCCGGACAGTCCGAGCCGGGTCAGGGTGATCAGGGGCTTGAGCACTCCGTCGCGGTGCACGACGGGGGCTGTGCGCAGCAGCGCGACCCGCGTGTGCGGACCCGCGGCGCGCGCCGCATCCTCCCATTCGGTGCACAACTCCGCCAGGAACGAGTCGCCGGCGGGGCTGAGCTCGGTCACACCGCGTCCCACGATGCCGTAGACCCCGACTGCGGACGCGTTGACGAGCGCGGGGCCGTCGGCGCCGAGCGCACGGACGGCAGCGGCCAGCGTGCGGGTGGGATCCAGCCGGGAACGGCGAAGCTCCTCGCGGTAGGAGCGGGTCCACGGGAACCGGCCGATGCTCGCCCCCGACAAGCCGACTACGGCGCTCGCCCCGGCCAGCACGGCGGGATCGAGCGCCGACGAGCCGGGATGCCACTCGATCTCATCCGGCGAGGAGGCCGGGCGTCGCACCAACCGCGTGACCGTCACGCCGTCGGCGCGCAGGGAGCCGGCCAGCGCCGAGCCGATCAGACCGGACGCGCCGGCCAGCACCACCTGGCGATCAGGCAAGCGTTGCCTCGAGGGTGATGTCGATGCCGGACAGCGCCTGCGACACCGGGCATCCCTCCTTGGCCTCGCCGGCGATGCGCGTGAAGTCCTCCGCGGATAGACCGGGGACGACCGCGTTGACGTTGAGGTGGCTCCCGGTGATGCCGGTGCCGGGGACGAAGGTCACGGATGCCGTCGCCTCCAGGCTCTGCGGCGGCGTCCCGTTCTCGGCGAGGGCGTTTGACAGCGCCATGCTGTAGCACGAGGAATGAGCCGCGGCGATGAGCTCTTCGGGGGTGGTGACCGCGTCGGACCCTTCGCTGCGGGCCTTCCAGTTCACCGCGAGCGGCCCCTGGTTCGAGCTCTCCAGGGCGACCTCACCGGATCCTTCGAACAGGCTGCCCTGCCACGTGGTGGTGGCTTCGCTCGTCACGCTCATGCTCTGCTCCTTCTGCGCGGGGACCGGACGATCCCCATCCGCAGAATCAGGCTAGCCCGCAGCACGGACGCGCGCGACGCGACGGCTCGGACGCCGCCGCCGATACCGATGCTCAGGCGACCGGCTGCGCCCGGCCGATGACGCCGGCGCGCTGCAGCAGCAGGTAGAGCTGGCAGCCCAGGCACAGCCCGAACGCCGCGTTCAGGAACGCGGCCACGAACGCCGCAGCGGCGGCCGCGGTCAGCCCCCACGGCACGCCGACGAGCTGGAGCACCAGGCCGACCAGGGTGACGAACAAGCCCACCACCTGGGCGAAGTGCGGCGGACGCGGATCCTCGAATTCGGTCGCCGGCTTCAGGCGCGGCTGCACGACACTGCGGAACAGCACCCCCCACGGGGCGGTGCGGGCCCAGATCACGCTCCACGCGAACAGCACCACGATGAGCAGCAGGAGCAGGAAAGCCGGGTCGAGCACGCGCTCGGCGAAGGAGGCGGACTGGATCGCCCAGCCGGAGGACGTCCCCGGCTGGGACGAAAGCCCGATCAGACCCAGGAACACATCGATCAGCAGCAGAACTGCGGTGATCGACGCGACGAAGCGGGGACCGCGGGCATCGATGCGGGCGGGCTCAGACATGGGTTTCCTCCTCAGCGATGCGGGCCAGCTCGAACTCGAGGATGTCGCGGCCGGGCACTCCACCGAAGCGAGTGCGCACCCGGCCGTCGCGGTCGAGGACGAGTGTCGTGGGGGTCTGCAGGACGTGGAACTGCTTCGCGATGTCGGGCCGGTACGTCAGGTCGACGTTGAGGTGGCGCACCCCGGGCCGATCGGCGGCGATCGCCGAGAGCGTACGGTGCACGCCGGGGCAGCGGGAGCAGAGCTCGGTGCTGAACTGGAGCAGCGTCGCGCTCTTGCCCAGACCGTCCGCGCCGATGCTCACCGGATCGACGATCTCACCGGCATCGACGCTCCGGCGACGGCTCTGCGAACGCCGCAGCAGGTACCCCGCGCCGATCGTCGCCGCCAGCAGGACGACGATCACCAGCAGCGCGATGCCCAGATCCACAGCTGACACGATAGGCGCTTGCGACCGCGCGGGGGCCAGAACCGGCGAGAATGACGATGTCCCGTAACATTCGCCCACATCCGTCGGCACAGCGTCGGATCTATGTCGGACCCCGCAGGTATCGTGATGTTCGTGACCGCCGCTATCCTGACCCCCTACGAAGACCTGCTGCGCGATGTGCTCGCCGAGGGCGTGCACAAGTCCGATCGCACCGGAACGGGCACGACGAGCGTCTTCGGTCGTCAGATCCGTTTCGACCTGTCCCAGGGCTTCCCCCTGATCACGACCAAGAGCGTGCACCTGAAGTCGATCGTGTACGAGCTGCTGTGGTTCCTGCAGGGCTCGTCCAACGTCGGGTGGCTGCGAGAGAACGGCGTCACCATCTGGGACGAATGGGCCGACGAGCGGGGCGAGCTCGGCCCCGTCTATGGCGTGCAGTGGCGGTCGTGGCCTGGCCGCGACGGACAGGTGATCGACCAGATCAGCCAGGTGATCGAGCAGATCCGCGTCAATCCCGACTCGCGGCGGCTGATCGTCTCGGCGTGGAACCCGGCCGACATTCCCGACATGGCGCTCGCCCCCTGCCACGCGCTGTTCCAGTTCTACGTCGCCGACGGCCGGCTGTCGTGCCAGCTGTACCAGCGCAGCGCCGACATGTTCCTCGGCGTGCCGTTCAACATCGCCTCATATGCGCTGCTGACGCCGATGATCGCGCAGCAGACGGGGCTCGAACCGGGAGACTTCGTCTGGACCAGCGGCGACTGCCACGTCTACGACAACCACCTCGACCAGGTGCACGAGCAGCTCTCCCGCGACCCGTATCCGTACCCGACGCTTCGTTTCACCCGCCGGCCCGAATCGATCTTCGACTACCGGTTCGACGACATCGTGGTCGAGAACTACCAGCACCACCCCGCCATCCGAGGCGCCGTCGCCGTATGACCCTGGGCCTGGTCTGGGCGCAGGCCCACGGCGGTGTGATCGGGGGCGGCGGTGCGATCCCCTGGCACGTCCCGGAGGACATGGCGCACTTTCGAGAAGTCACCGCGGGCTCCGCGGTGATCATGGGCCGTCGCACCTGGGACTCGCTGCCAGAGCGGTTCCGCCCGCTGCTCGGACGCCGCAACATCGTGGTCACCCGCCGGCACGACTGGCACGCCGATGGCGCCGAGAGCGCCGGATCCCTGCCGGCGGCGCTCGCGCTAGTCGGCGGCGACGGGTGGGTCATCGGCGGGGGCCAGCTTTACGCGCAGGCCGTTGACAGCGCCGACATCCTCGAGGTCACTCATGTCGACCTCGATACGGACGGCGACACGCATGCGCCGCCGCTCGACCGGTGGCGCGGTGTACGCGCCCATCCGGAACACGGCTGGCACACCTCGCGCACCGGCATCCGATACCGCTTCGTCACCTACGAGCGCGAGGCGGAGAGATGCCCACCGCGCTGATCACGGGAGCGAGTTCCGGGCTCGGCGCCGAGTATGCGCGCCGGCTGGCCGATCGCGGTGCCGACCTCGTCCTGGTCGCACGCGACGAGGCAGCGCTGCAGAACCTCGCCGCGACGCTGCCCGTGACGGTCGAGGTGCTGCCCGCCGACCTGCTCGACGCCGTCGACCGCGGGCGGGTCGAGGCGAGACTCGCGGATGCCGCACGGCCCATCGACCTGCTGGTCAACAACGCCGGTTTCGGCCTGCCGCTCTCCTTCGAACGCAACGACATCGAGGCGGAGGCGCGGCACCTCGCCCTCCACATCGAGGTGCCGATGCGGCTCATGCACGCCGCGCTCGGGCCGATGCTGGCGCGCGGTCGCGGGCGCATCCTGAACGTCGCGTCCGTGGCTGCGTTCATGCCGCGCTCCACCTATGGCGCCGCGAAACGCTGGCTGGTGTCGTTCAGCCGCTGGGCGGATGCGGAGTACGCGCCCCGCGGGGTGACGGTCACCGCCGTCTGTCCCGGCTACACGCACACCCGCTTCCACGAGCGCCTCGGTCTGCCGCCGGGCCAGGAGGGCGTCCCGTCCTGGATGTGGCTGGACGCCCGCACGGTGGTCACGCAGTCCCTGCGGGATGTGGCGCGCGGCCGCGCCGTGTCGATCCCGACGCTGCGCTATCGGATCCTGGTCGGCCTCGTCCGCATGCTGCCCGACCGGGGGGCTTCGCGGCTCGGCCGCCGCGGCCGCTGACCTCGCTCCGCGGTTCCGCGCAACCGGACGACAGCCCCGGGCCGGGTCTCACGAGAAGCGGCCGAGGCGGATGCCGGCGAACGCCAGCGCGGCGATCGTCTCACCGTCCGCGATCCTGCCGTCGGCGATCATCGCGAGGGCATCCGGGAAGGCGCGCCACAGGAGGCCCGTGATGCCCTCCTCGCGCTGCGACGCCGTCGCATCCGTGGCCGCCGTGAGTCCGCGTGCGAGGAAGACGTGCTCGGGTGCCTCAGCGACACCGTTCAGCGCATTCATCGTGCCGAGCAGGTTCCAGTCGTCGGCCCGGAGCCCGGTCTCCTCGGCCAGTTCGCGCCGCGCGGCGACCAGGGGCTCCTCGCCGTCGCTGCCGCCCGCCGGGATCTCCCACGAACGCCCGGTGGTGTAGCGGTCGAGCTCGACCAGACAGACGCGGTCACAGGTGTCCAGTGCGACGACGAAGACGGCGGGATTCCGCATTCGCACCACGCCGTAGATGCCGTCGCCGGCGGGGCCGGTGACCTGGTCCTCCCTGACCTCGATCCAGCGGTTCTCGTACACGGTGCGCGACGTGCGGGTCGTCCAGCTCATGCCCCCAGCCTGACAGGTGCGCCAGAACCGATACCCTGAGAACCATGACGCACCAGGGAAACCCCTTCGGACAGGTGCTCGTCGCGCTCGTCACCCCGATGACGGCCGACGGCGAAGTCGACTGGACCGGTGTCGCCAAGCACATCGACGACGTCATCACCTCCGGGGCCGACGGCATCGTCGTCACGGGAACCACGGGGGAGACGAGCACCCTCACCGACGCTGAGAAGCTGCGACTGGTGGAGGTCGGCAAGGACGTGGCGGCCGGACGCGCCAAGATCATCACCGGCGGCGGCTCCAACGAGACCGCTCACGCGATCGAGCTGTACAAGGACAGCGCGAAGGCCGGCGCCGACGGCATCATGATCGTCACCCCGTACTACAACAAGCCCACGCAGGCGGGCATCCTCACCCATTTCCGGATGGTGGCCGACGCCACCGACCTGCCGGTGATCCTCTACGACATTCCCGGGCGCACCGGGGTGCCGATCAAATACGAGACGATCCTGCGCCTGGCCAAGCACCCCAACATTCTCGCCATCAAGGATGCCAAGGGCGACTTCAGCGAGGTCAGCAGGGTGCTCAACCAGACCGACCTCATGTACTTCTCCGGCGACGACGCGAATGTGCTGCCGCACCTGTCGATCGGCGCGACCGGCCTGATCGGCGTGACGGCGAACATCGCCGCGGCGCCCTATCGGACCATCATGGATGCGGTCAACCGTGGCGACCTCGCGACGGCCACCGCGGAGCACCGCCGTCTCGAGCCCCTGGTGCGCGCCGTGATGACGCACATCCCCGGTACCGTGAGCGCGAAGTACATCCTTCACGGTCTCGGCCGCATCTCCAGCCCCCGGGTGCGGCTTCCGCTGGTCGGCCCGGAGGAGTGGGAGGCCGCGATCATCGAGGACGAGCTCGATCTCGTCCACGACGTGCCCGGGGTCGACTTCTCCAACTTCCGTCCCGACCGCAACGCCGCCGCCGGCGGCGCCCTGCCGAGGGTGCACGGGACCACACGCTGAAAACGCCCGGTCAGGCCGGGAAGATGCGCCCGCTAGCGGGCGAGAGAGCGGATGCGGCGCGTGCCCGTCCGGAAAGGCAGTCGATGGCTACCACTGTGTACGATCCCCCCGCCCTCGAGCTCGGAACGCTGCGGGTCACGCCCCTCGGCGGTCTCGGCGAGGTGGGCCGCAACATGACCGTGTTCGAGTTCGACGGGAAGCTGCTCATCGTCGACTGCGGCGTGCTCTTCCCCGAAGAGCACCAGCCCGGCGTCGATCTGATCCTGCCGGACTTCGGTCCCATCCGGGATCGGCTCGACGACGTGGTCGGACTCGTCCTCACCCATGGGCACGAGGACCACATCGGCGCGGTTCCGTACCTGCTCAAGCTCAAGCAGGACATCCCGCTGATCGGATCGCAGCTGACGTTGGCGCTCACCGAGGCCAAGCTCAAAGAGCACCGCATCCGCCCCTTCACGCTGACCGTCGCCGAAGGACAGCGCGAGCAGGCCGGACCCTTCGACCTCGAGTTCGTCGCGGTGAACCACTCCATCCCGGACGCGCTCGCCGTCGCCATCCGCACCCCCGCCGGCCTCGTGCTGGCCACCGGTGACTTCAAGATGGATCAGCTGCCGCTGGACGGCCGCCTCACCGACCTGCGCGCGTTCGCCCGCCTCGGCGAGGAGGGCGTCGACCTGTTCCTGGTCGACTCGACCAACGCCGACGTGCCGGGATTCACCGCGCTCGAACGGTCGATCGGACCGGTGCTGGAGCAGGTCATCGGCAAGGCCCCGCGACGGGTGATCGTGGCCAGCTTCTCCAGCCACGTGCACCGGGTGCAGCAGGTGATCGACGCCGCGGCGGCTCATAACCGCCGGGTCGCCTTCCTCGGCCGGTCGATGGTGCGGAACATGACCATCGCCGAGGACCTTGGATACCTCAAGGTTCCCGACAACGTCCTGATCGACTACAAGAAGGCCCGCGACCTGCCCGACGACCGGATCGTCTACATGTCCACCGGGTCGCAGGGCGAGCCGATGGCGGTCCTCAGCCGCATGGCCAACCTGGACCACGCGATCGAGCCGGGGCCGGGCGACACGGTGATCCTGGCCTCCAGCCTCATCCCCGGCAACGAGAACGCGGTCTACCGCGTGATCGACGGTTTGACCAAGCTCGGCGCGAACGTGGTGCACAAGGCGAACGCCAAGGTGCACGTGTCCGGACACGCGGCCGCGGGGGAACTGCTGTACTGCTACAACATCCTGAAGCCGCGCAACGTGCTCCCGGTGCACGGCGAGTACCGGCACCTGATCGCGAACGCGAAGCTCGCCCAGGACACCGGCCTGGCGGCCGAACGAACGATCGTCGGGGAGAACGGCACGGTCGTCGATCTGCGCGACGGGCTGGCGCGGGTCGCCGGACAGTACGACATCGGCTTCGTCTACGTCGATGGATCAACGGTCGGCGAGATCACCGACGCCGACCTGAAGGATCGCCGCATCCTCGGCGAGGAGGGGTTCATCTCCGTCATCGCCGTCGTCGACGCCGCGACCGGGCGCATCGTCAGCGGCCCCGAGATCCACGCCCGCGGTTTCGCGGAGGACGACGCCGTGTTCGACGACGTGAAGCCCAAGATCTCCGCGGCACTGGCGGAGGCCGCGGCCTCCGGTGTCCGCGACACGCACGCGCTCTCGCAGGTCATGCGCCGCACGATCGGCCGCTGGGTGAACCAGCGGTTGCGGCGGCGGCCCATGATCGTGCCGCTCGTGATCGAGGCCTGACCCTCGATACACTCGCGGCATGCCCGTCCGATTCCGCATCCGGCCCGCCGAACAGGGGGACGGATCGTTCCTGGCGGACATGGTCGTCGAGGCGGCGAACTGGCACGCCGGCGCGCCGCGTCCGAAGCACGAGATCGTCAGCGATCCTCATCACGGCGGTTATGTGGCGGGGTGGAAGCGTCCCGGTGACGAGGGGTTCGTCGCGCTCGACGCGCAGGGAGAGCAGGTCGGCGCGGCCTGGTATCGGATGCTGCCGCGCGCCGAGCCGGGGTTCGGCTACGTCGGCGCGGGCGTGCCGGAGCTGATCATCGGGGTCCGTCCGCTGTGGCGCGCCCAGGGCGTCGGCCGCGCGCTGCTGCGGTCGCTCGTGCGCCAGGCCGGAGCCCAGGGCTTCTCACGCCTCAGCCTGAGCGTGCAGCACGGCAACCACGCCGCGGTGCTCTATCGCAGCGAAGGCTTCGTGGTCGTCGAGTCGGGCGCGGGGCGCGACACCATGGTCAAACGCCTGCGCTGACCCCGGGGCACAGCCGCGTCGCTCCCGCGGGTTGTCCCCGGGGGGCAATAGCGTGGACACATGGCCAGGAGCACCGGAACGACCACGTCTTCGCGCGCATCCGCGAAGGGGTCCTCCTCGCGTGCCCGCGGAAAGTCGGCGCCGGCGCCCAAGCGGTATGTCGGCGAGGACGAGAAGCCGCCCGTCGGAGTGCGCGCCTGGCTCGGCCTGGCCCACGCGGTCGGCGGCGTTTTCCGGGCTTTCGGCCCGGAGAGCCTCGAGAAGGACCAGCGCCGAGACGGGTTCCCGTTCCTGCTGGTGCTGCTCGCGGTCGCCGGTGCGGTGGTGGAATGGTTCCTCATCGGCAACGCCGGCGCGGCCGCGGTGAGCGCCTACACCGTGGGCGGGCTCGTGGGGCGCGTCGCGTTCCTCATGCCGGTGCTGCTGGTGGTGCTGGCCGGGTGGCTGTTCCGCCATCCCTCCTCGGTGTACGACAACGGTCGCATCGGCATCGGCTTCGCGCTTCTGGTGCTCTCGCTCGCCGGGTTCTGCCACGTTTTCGGCGGTCGGCCCGTCCCCGGCTCCGGGCTTCCCGCGCTGAGCGCCGCCGGCGGGCTGTTCGGCTGGATGATCGGCGAGCCGCTGTCCTACCTGACCCCGGTCGGCGCGGCGGTCGTGCTGAGTCTGCTCGCCCTGCTGAGCATCCTGATCATCACTAAGACGCCACCCAACCGCATCGGACGCCGCCTGGGAGACCTCTACGCCTGGATGTTCGGCGCCGAGCGCGCGGAGCGCGCACCGGTGGAGCCGAATGCCGTCGATGCAGGCGCGGGCTCCACCGACTCCGCAGAGGACGAGGGCTCGCAGGTGCCGTGGTGGCGCCGCAACAAGAGCGGTAGGGAAGAAGACCCCGACGAAGGCTTCGGCTCGCAGGAGCTGACCGCACTGCTGGACCAGACCGGGCCGATCGAGGGCGGGTTCGATCAGGCGCTGGCTCCGTCTCCCGCCCCGGCCACCGACGCGCTCACCGAGGTCATCGACCCGGCGGTGCTCGCCGCGGCAGAGCGTGCGGCCGGCGGCGCCACGGCCCTCCAGGAGGACGGCGACACCGGCGAGCTCGAGCCGCTGCCCGATCCCGCCGGCTTCGGCGCGACCGGAGACCGCCTGCCCCCGGCCGCCCCCTACGTGCTGCCCTCCGCGACCTCGTTGGCCGCCGGCAGCGCGCCCAAGGCCCGCTCCGAGGCCAACGACCGGATCGTGGCCGCGATCACCGGCGTGTTCGAGCAGTTCGGGGTGGATGCGGCGGTCACCGGGTTCTCCCGCGGGCCGACGGTCACCCAGTACGAGGTCGAGGTGGGGCACGGCGTGAAGGTCGAGCGCATCACCGCGCTGACCAACAACATCGCCTATGCCGTTGCCTCCAATGAGGTCCGCATCCTCGCCCCCATCCCCGGCAAGAGCGCGATCGGCGTCGAGATCCCCAACACCGATCGTGAGATCGTCACCCTGGGCGACATCCTGCGTTCACAGACGGCGACCAGCTCCACCCACCCGATGACGATCGGTGTCGGAAAGGATGTCGGCGGCGGGTTCGTCGTGGCCAATCTCGCCAAGATGCCCCACCTCCTGGTTGCCGGATCGACCGGTTCCGGCAAGTCGAGCTTCGTGAACTCGATGATCACGAGCCTGCTCATGCGCGCCAAGCCGTCCGAGGTTCGGATGGTGCTCATCGACCCCAAGCGCGTCGAGCTCACCAGCTATGCCGGTGTGCCGCACCTGATCACGCCCATCATCACGAATCCCAAGAAGGCAGCGGAGGCGTTGCAGTGGGTCGTGAAAGAGATGGACATGCGTTACGACGACCTCGCATCGTTCGGATTCCGCCACATCGACGACTTCAACAAGGCGGTCGTCTCCGGCAGCATCCAGCTTCCCCCGGGCAGCGAGCGCGTTCTCAAGCCCTACCCGTATCTTCTGGTCGTCGTCGACGAGCTCGCCGACCTCATGATGGTGGCCCCACGCGACGTCGAGGACTCGATCGTCCGAATCACGCAGCTTGCGAGGGCCAGCGGCATCCACCTCGTGCTGGCTACGCAGCGGCCGTCCGTCGACGTCGTCACCGGCCTCATCAAAGCGAACGTGCCGTCGCGTCTCGCGTTCGCGGTCACCAGCGTCACCGACTCGCGGGTCATCCTCGATCAGCCGGGCGCCGATCGGCTCATCGGGCAGGGTGACGGGCTCTTCCTTCCGATGGGCGCGTCGAAGGCGATCCGCGTGCAGGGCGCATGGGTCAGCGAGGCCGAGATCGAGAAGGTCGTGAAGCACGTCACCGGGCAGGCGCGCCCCGACTACCGCGCCGATGTTGCGGCGGTGACCGAACGCAAAGAGATCGACGCCGACATCGGCGACGACCTCGAGCTGTTGCTGGCCGCCGCCGAGCAGATCATCTCGACGCAGTTCGGTTCGACATCGATGCTGCAGCGCAAGCTCCGGGTCGGGTTCGCGAAGGCGGGGCGCCTTATGGACCTCCTCGAATCTCGCGAGATCGTCGGCCCCTCGGAGGGGTCCAAGGCCCGCGATGTCCTCGTCACACCCGACCAGCTCCCCGCCGTTCTGGCTCGGTTGCGCGGGGAGGATCCGCCGGCGACTCCCGGCGACAGTGGTCCCCAGGGCACAGACCCTTACGGTGCGGATGCGGTCGGCGGGCAGTTCGCCGGGCTCCCCGTCGAGGAGGCCGAGGGAGACGAGGATGCCTGGCAGCTGACCGGTCGGTAGGCTCGGCGCGTGGCGATTCCCCGGCAACTCCCCAACGCGATCACGGTCGTGCGCATCGTGTGCGCTCCGGTGTTCCTCTGGCTTCTCCTGGTGGACGCAGGCGAGGACGGGACGGCGAGGTGGGTGGCGACCGTTCTGTTCATCGTCGCCATCGCGACCGATGGGATCGACGGCTATCTGGCGCGCCGGTACGAGATCGTCACCGATCTCGGCAAGCTTCTCGACCCGATCGCCGACAAGGCGCTGACCGGCTGCGCCTTCGTCGGGCTTTCGATCCTGGGCGAGCTGCCATGGTGGGTCACGATCATCGTCCTGGTGCGCGAGATCGGCATCACCGTCTACCGCTTCGTCGTCATCAGCGATCACGTGCTCGCGGCGGCGTGGATGGGCAAACTGAAGACCGTGATGCAGGCGGTCGCGCTGTCGTTCGCGCTGGCTCCGTTGCCGGCGCTGGTGGGGGATTGGATCGGCTGGGTGAACACGATCACGATGTGGCTCGCGGTTCTCCTGACGGTGGCCAGCGGCATCGACTACGTCGTGGGTGAAGTGCGCGCCGCGCGCCGGAGCGGGCAGGCATGAGCGGTTTCGAGCAGGAGCCGTTCGAGGAGGCGACCACGATCACGCGTCGAGGCCGGCGCAGCGAGCCCGAGCGCGTCATCGACAGGCTGAGGGAGCTTGGCTGGACCATCGCCGTCGCCGAGTCGTTGACCGGAGGGCTTCTCGTCTCTTCGCTGATCTCGGTACCGGGGGCGTCCGCGTGCGTCCGCGGCGGTGTCGTCGCGTACGACACTGCGCTCAAGCACAGCCTGCTAGGGGTGGATGCCGGCTTCCTGGCGGCGCACGGCGCGGTCCAGCCCAAGGTGGCACGGCTGATGGCCGACGGGGTGCGGGAGGCGGCGGCCGTCGACGGGGTGCGCGCCGACGTGGGCGTCTCAACCACCGGGGTCGCCGGCCCCGATCCGCAGGACGGCCAGCCCGTCGGAACGGTGTACATCGGAGTGTCCACGGCGCTCGGCTCCCGGGTGGAATCGCTACAGCTGACGGGGTCGCGCGAGCGCATCCGGGAACAGACCGTTCGTCGCGCGCTGCGGCTCGTCCTCGAGGCGCTCTGACGGAATATGACGGCCGTCCGGCGGGTTGTCTCCGGTGATTCCCATCTGACCCACAAAGGTGGGGATTAGATTGGCATCATCGGGTGCTGTACGGTGGTCCACCCGGGCCACGGTGGGAGTAAGACGAGGAGGGGAACCGACATGATCTTGGTACGTCACGAAATCGGGGACGTCCTGCGGGATTTCCGGCAGCAGAAGGGCCGCACCCTCCGTCAGGTCGCGAGTCGTGCGAGCGTCGCGCTCGGATACCTCAGCGAGGTCGAGCGCGGTCAGAAAGAGGCTTCCAGCGAGATCCTCGCATCGGTTGCCGAAGCGCTCGATGTCCCCATCGCCACCATTATGCGCGAGGTCGCTGACCGGCTCGCGGTGATGGAAGGACTGCAGACCTTCCCCGATCTGCTCCCCGACGAGCTGGTCGCGGAGATCGAGCCCGAGCTGTCGTTGCGCTGATCGCAGCGGGTATCAGGGTTCGATGCGCAGAAGCGAGTTCGACCGCGCCGTCGCCGATGAGTTCGGCGGCGGCGCGGCCTTCGTTCTGGCGGATGTCGGGCTGAGCGCCTTCGGCGGGCGGACCTCGGTGCGCGCACTCGCCGACGGCGAGCCGCCCCGGGAGGTCTGGCTCGCGCTGTGCGTCGAGATGGACGTCCCGGCGTCCCGCCGGTACGGTGTCGGACGTCTGGAGCCTGGCCGACGCTGATCACGCGGTCCACGATGCGGGCCGCGCGCACTGTGTACGACACCCTCCGTGGATCGTGCCTTCCGGCGTCTTCCCCGCGGCGGCGAAGGAGTCGGACGCCTCGGCGTGTCGTCGAAGATACGTTCGATATCCGCGTAGTGTCCTCCCCAGGTGGTGCCGTAGGCACTTCTGTCCACCGGATGAGCCGAGGGCCGACACGATGTCGGAACCCCCTCGTAGCGTTCGGGGGAGAGGAAACCACCTCAGCCTTGTCGTTTTCCCATCCCGGAGAGCGGCAGCCTACAGGCGACAGAACACCCCGGGCGTGGCGAAAGCCGCCGAGGGACCGAACGCATTAGGAGCACGACATGCCATCACCCGCAGACCGCGAAAAGGCTCTGGAATCCGCCCTCGCGCAGATCGACAAGCAGTTCGGGAAGGGCTCGGTCATGCGGCTGGGCAGCGACGAACGGGCTCCGGTCGAGGTCATCCCCACCGGTTCCATCGCTCTCGACGTCGCCCTCGGCGTGGGCGGCCTCCCTCGCGGCCGCATCGTCGAGATCTACGGCCCGGAGTCCTCGGGGAAGACCACGCTCACGCTCCACGCGATCGCGAATGTGCAGCGTGCCGGGGGCATCGCGGCGTTCATCGACGCGGAGCACGCGCTCGACCCCGACTATGCGCAGAAGCTCGGTGTCGACATCGACTCCCTGCTGGTGTCGCAGCCCGACACCGGTGAGCAGGCTCTGGAGATCGCCGACATGCTGGTCCGCTCCGGCGCGATCGACCTGGCCGTCATCGACTCGGTCGCGGCGCTGGTCCCCAAGGCAGAGATCGAGGGCGAGATGGGCGACTCCCATGTGGGTCTTCAGGCCCGACTGATGTCGCAGGCGCTCCGCAAACTCACCGGTGGGTTGAACCAGACCGGCACCACGATGATCTTCATCAACCAGCTGCGCGAGAAGATCGGTGTGTTCTTCGGCTCGCCGGAGACGACCGCGGGCGGCAAGGCGCTCAAGTTCTACGCCTCGGTGCGTCTCGACATCCGACGCATCGAGACCCTCAAGGACGGCACGGACGCGGTCGGCAACCGTACCCGGGTGAAGGTCGTGAAGAACAAGATGGCGCCGCCGTTCAAGCAGGCCGAGTTCGACATCCTCTACGGAACCGGCATCTCCCGCGAGGGGAGCCTGATCGACTTCGGTGTCGAGCAGGGCATCGTCAAGAAGTCGGGTGCCTGGTACACCTACGACGGAGAGCAGCTCGGGCAAGGCAAGGAGAACGCGCGTACGTTCTTGCTTAAAAACGAGGACGTCGCCGCCGAGATCGAGCTGAAAATCAAGGAGAAGCTCGGCATCGGTCAGCCGAAGGTCGCCGATGCTGACCTGTCGGACGAACTGGCTGCGCGCCGTCCTGCCTGAGATGGTGGTTCGATTCGTCGAGGACGACCCGGAGCAACCAGACGCCGGGCTTGCACCGGTAATCCCCTTGTTCACCGGAGGCCGCGGCAAGGCGGCGCCGCTTCCCGACGACGGGAGCGGTGACGGAGGCCGGGACCACGGTGGCGACAGCGACCATGACGGTGGCCTCGCCGTCGCCCGTCGTCGTCATCCGGCCGGGCGGGCGCTGGTCGAACCGGTGCCGCGATCCGGGGCGAGCGCGTCACGTGGTGCGGAGCTGTCGTCCGCCACGCGGGACTCCGGAGCCGCTGCGGCTGAACGGACGCTGCTGCGCAAGCTCGCGGCGCGGTCGCTGTCCGTCGCCGAAGCTCGCACGGTGCTGTCCGGGTTCGCGCTGTCGGGGCAGGAGATCGGCGATCTGGTCGCGGTGTTCGTCGACCGGGGCTACCTCGACGATGCCGCCCTTGCGGAACAGCTGGTGCATGTGGCGGTCGACCGCAAGGGAGAGGGCCGCCGGGCGATCGGCGCCACCCTCTCTCGTCGTGGGGTGCCCCGCGCCGTCGTCGAGGACGTTCTCGCCGGACTGGTGGACGACGATCGGGAACGTGCGCTCGAGTTCGCCCGCAAGCGCGCGCGTTCGTTGCGCGGGCTCGACTCCGATGTCGCGCTGCGTCGGCTGGTGGGACAGCTCGCCCGACGCGGATACCCGGGACATGTCGCGATGGACGCCGCCCGCACCGCTCTGGCCTCGGGGGAATAGTGCCCCACCCGGGACCGTAGAATGTCCCTGCTATGACTGCCTCCTCCGCTCCGACCGTCATCGCGCCGTCGTCCGCCGCGCTCGGTGCGGATGGCACCCCGCGCACCTACGAGGTGCGCACGTTCGGCTGTCAGATGAACGTCCACGATTCCGAACGACTCTCCGGCTCGCTGGAGAGCGCGGGGTACGTGCGTGCGCAGACCGGCACGGATGCCGATGTGGTCGTTATCAATACCTGCGCCGTGAGAGACAACGCGGCGGGCCGGCTCTACGGAACCCTCGGTCATCTGAAGAGCCGCAAAGACGCGCACGACGGTATGCAGATCGCCGTCGGAGGTTGCCTCGCCCAAATGGACAAGGACGTCGTCCAGCAGAAGGCACCCTGGGTCGACGTCGTGTTCGGCACCCACAACATGGGCTCGCTGCCGAGCCTGCTCGAACGGGCACGGCACAACGACGAGGCCGAACTCGAGATCCTGGAATCACTTGAGGTTTTCCCGTCCACGCTGCCGACCAAACGCGACAGCGTGTACAGCGGCTGGGTGTCCATCTCGGTCGGCTGCAACAACACCTGCACCTTCTGCATCGTTCCGAGCCTCCGGGGCAAAGAGAAGGACCGCCGTCCGGGCGACATCCTCAGCGAGATCCGGCTGCTCGTCGACGACGGCGCGATTGAGGTGACGCTGCTGGGGCAGAACGTGAATTCCTACGGCGTCGAGTTCGGCGATCGTCAGGCGTTCGGAAAGCTCCTGCGCGCCGCCGGACAGATCGAGGGGCTGGAGCGCATCCGCTTCACCAGCCCGCATCCCGCCGCCTTCACGGATGACGTCATCGCGGCCATGGCGGAGACCGGACAGGTGATGCCGCAGCTGCACATGCCGCTCCAGTCCGGCAGCGATCGGATCCTGCGCGCCATGCGCCGCTCCTATCGCAGCGATCGTTTCCTCGGCATCCTGGACCGCGTCAGGGAACGCATGCCCCACGCGGCCATCTCCACCGACATCATCGTGGGCTTCCCCGGCGAGACCGACGAGGACTTTGAGGACACCTTGCGGGTGGTCGAACGGGCACGCTTCGCGAGCGCGTTCACGTTCCAGTACTCGATCCGCGAGGGGACGCCGGCGGCCACCATGGCCGACCAGGTGCCGAAAGCCGTCGTCCAGGAGCGTTACTAACGTCTCATCGCCCTGCAGGAACGCATCAGCCTGGAAGAGAACCAGGCACAGGTCGGTCGGCTGGTGCAGGTGCTGGTCTCCTCCGGCGAGGGCAAGAAGGATGCGGAGACGCACCGATTGACCGGTCGCGCGGAGGACAACCGGCTCGTCCACTTCGAGGTTCCGTCCGGTTCTCCGGTGCCTCGCCCCGGAGACGTGGTGGCCGTGACGATCACGCATGCCGCGCCGTTCCACCTGCTCGCGGACGCACCCGACGGCGCAGCGCTGAGCATCCGCCCGACTCGTGCGGGCGACGCCTGGGATCGCTCGCAGGCGGAGTCGTGCGCGCTGCCGGCCGATCCCGGCGCCCCGCGTCCGGTCTCGCTCGGTCTGCCCGCTCTGCGCGTCGCCGGTCGATGAACACGCCGGCCGCCGCCTGCGGCCCCGCCGGCTGTGCCGCCCCCGTCGCAACGGGTGCGCCACGACGACGTTTCCTGACAGGCGAGTCGCAGCGACGATGCACATCCGGGGAGGGGACCCCGGGCATCGCGCGGGGGGAGCGGTGACCGGCCCGATCCTGTGGGCGGTCGTCGGGGCAACCGGAACCGGGAAGACCGCGCTGTCTCTCGACCTCGCCGAGGCGGCGGGAAAGGCAGTACGCGCGGCCGAGATCGTCAACGCGGATGCGATGCAGCTGTACCGCGGGATGGATGTCGGCACCGCGAAGCTTCCGGAAGACGCACGCCGCGGCATACCCCACCACCTGTTCGACGTGCTTGACGTCACCGAAGAAGCGGCCGTCGCCCGCTACCAGCGGGACGCGCGGGAGGCGGTCTCCGCCATCCACGCGCGCGGGTCCGACGCGATCCTGGTCGGCGGATCCGGCCTGTACGTCTCCAGCGTCATCTACGACTTCCGCTTCCCGCCGCGTGACCCGGCCCTGCGCGCCGACCTGGAGGCGGAGCTCAAGCTGGCCGGACCGGGGCCGCTGCACGAACGGCTGCGTCAGGCGGACGCGGACACCGCTGCCCGGGTGGATCCGCGCAACGGACGCCGGATCGTTCGCGCCCTCGAAGTGCTGGCCCAGGGAGCACAGACGCACGGCGCCGCGCTCCCGGAGCAGCCGAAGCTGTGGAATCCGCGCACGCGCATCGTCGCTGTCGACCTCCCGCGGGACGAGCTCGTCCTCCGACTCGACGCCCGGGTGTTGGGCATGTGGCGGTCCGGGCTGCTCGACGAGGTCGATCTCCTGCGCCGCCAGGGCCTGGAACACGGCGCGACCGCGAGCCGAGCGATCGGCTACGCCCAGGCGCTGGCACAGCTGCGCGGCGACGCGACCGAGCAGGAGGCGATCGCGCAGACGCAGGCGCTGACCCGACGGTACGCGCGGCGACAGGTCTCCTGGTTCCGCCGCTACCGGGACGTCGCCTGGGTCGGACCCGACGCGTCGGCGGCGGAGCTCGTCCGCTCCGCTTAGGCGTACGCAGAGAACCGCCCCTGACGCCCGGATAGACTGGCCGCATGTCCCGGACCGTCGCCTTCACCAAGGGCCACGGCACCGGCAACGACTTCGTCATCATCCCCGACCTCGACGGTGATCTTGACCTGAGCGCGGATCAGGTCGCGCTGCTGTGCGACCGCCGCTTCGGCATCGGCGCCGACGGCATCCTGCGCGTGGTCAAGGCCGGCGCTCTGCCCGAAGGGGCGGATGCGGCGGCGCAGGGCGTCGAATGGTTCATGGACTATCGCAACGCCGACGGATCCATCGCGGAGATGTGCGGCAACGGTATCCGCGTCTTCGCCCGCTACCTCGTCGAAGCAGGGCTCGCCGAGTTCGGCGCCGTCCCAGTGCCGATCGCCACGCGGGCCGGCGTCAAGACCCTCACCCGCGACGGCACCGGCTTCGAGGTCGATCTTGGCGCGTGGCGCGTGGAGGAGGGCGACGTGCTCGTGCACGCGCACGGCCTCCCGGTCGCCCGACCGGGACTCGGCATCGACGTCGGGAACCCGCACGTCGTCGTCGCCGTCGCCAGCGAGCAGGAGCTCACCGAACTCGACCTGACGACGCAGCCCCTGCTGCAGCCCGCGCCGCCCGCAGGTGCGAACGTCGAGTTCGTCGTCCCCGCCGATCCGCTCGTGCAGGACGGGGTGGGCACGGTGCGGATGCGGGTGTTCGAGCGCGGCTCGGGGGAGACCCTCAGCTGCGGCACCGGCGTCGCCGCGACCGCCGTGGCGGTGCGGCACTGGGCGGGCGCTGCCGCCCCCGACCGGTGGCGGGTTCGGATCCCGGGCGGCGAGCTGGTCGTGCGCATGGAGGAGGGGCACGTGCTGCTGTCCGGGCCGGCTGTCCTCGTCTACAGCGGGGAGCTGACGCTCGCCTGACGCCGCCGGATGCGGCCGGCGGTCGCGGCGGCGGTGCCGAGGAGTAGCAGCATCGCCGCGGCGGCGATCACCACGGCGAACCCTCCGGACGAACCGTAAGCCTGGGCGAGCGGCCCGGCCACCGCTGATCCGAGCGCGATGCCGAGTACCACGCCGCTGGCGTTGAGGGTCATCAGGATCCCGCTCCGGCCTCGCTGGGCGATGGAGCCGGAGATCCCGAAGATGGTCAGCAGCATCGGCCCTTGGAACGCGCCTGCGACGATGCCGGCCACGATGATCGAGGGAATCCCTGTAGCGCTGCTCATCAGCAGCGCGCCCCCGAGCATGCCCATGGCGGCCAGGATCCACCGCGTCCAGGGTCCGATCCGTTCGGGGACGAACACCATCGACACGGTCGTGGCCGCGGACCCCACGGCCATGACCGAGTAGAGCAGCGCGCCGGCATCCGGTATGCCCATCTGGGTGGCGAACGCGGTGAGGCCGTTCTGGCTCCCGCCGAAGAACACCCCCATGGAGACCATTCCGGCGAACGTCAGGCCGATCAGCGCCGCGCGTCGTCCGGATGCGGCGGCGGATTCGACCGGAGCCACGGCGTTCGGGTCGCGTCGCGGAACCGCCCGGTGCGTGCGGTGCATGGCGAACTGGGTGACGAACACGGCGATCAGCACGCCGGCGATCAGCATCGCGATCCGCGGGTCGAACGCGACCGCCAGCAGCCCAACGAGTGCCGGGCCGGCGATGTACACCAGCTCGTCGATCACACCCTCGAACGCGAACGCAGTGGCCGTGTCGCCGGGGGCGAGCGCCAGCCAGCGGGCACGGGAGAGTGCGCCCACCTGGGGCAGCGTGAGGCCGACCAGGCCCGCGAGGGCGACCGAGGTGGCGTCGGGGAAGCCGCCGATGCCGAGGGTGAAAGCGGCGAGCAGAGCCAGGTGGACGATCACTCCGGGCAGCAGCACGGGACGTTGACCCCACCTGTCCGCGAGGTATCCCGTCAACGGTGCGCCGACAGCCTCGCCGAGCGCCGCCGCTGACGACGCGAGACCTCCGACGGTCAGCGATCCGGTCGCGGAGGTGGCAAGTGTGAGGATCGCCAGCGGAACCATCGACATGGGCAGCCGCCCGAGCGAGGTCGCGATCAGATAGTTCCAGCCGGCGATGCGAGGCAGCTCCCGATAGGCGGAAAGACCAGCGCGGGATGCAGACATGGGACTCCTCATCGGCGCGTCCCCCACCCGGATCGCGCCCTCATCCCATGATCTTCTGAACGCTCAGCGTATCAGCAGACGCTCAGGTCAACGCGATGGGCTCCGTGGCGGGGGCGCCGTGCCGACGCACCTTCAGCACCCGGTATCCGCGCGCCGTCGCGGTGCGGAACACGCTGTAGCCGTGCGGGAACGAGGCCGCCAGCCACCGTTGCAGCGAGTCGGCTCCGAGGTTGCGGGCGACGACCAGCCATGCGTCGCTGCGCTCGTCCAGACGCGGGATCCACTGCTCGAGCATGTCGTGGAGGATGTGCTTGCCGACCCTGATCGGGGGGTTCGAGCGGATCGTTCGGAACACGATGTCGGCGGGCACCGCGTCGGGGGTGACCGCCATGATGTTCTCCAGGCCCAGCGCCACGGCGTTGCGTCTTACCAGGTCGAGGGCGCGTTCGTTCACGTCGACGGCCCACACCGTCGCATGCGGCGACTGCGAGGCCAGTGACAGCGAGATCGGCCCCCAGCCGCACCCCAGATCGAGGAAGTTCCCGCCGGGTGAGGCGGGCGGGGTGTGCGAGAGCAGCACCTCGGTGCCGGTGTCGAGGCGGTCCGCGCTGAACACACCGGCCGCGGTCGTCACGTGCACCGGAACGCCGTTCAGCGAGAAGCGGATGCTGCGCAGATTCTCGGCGCTGGCGGGCGACGCGCTGAAATAGTGGTCGCTCGACATGGAGTGAGCGTAGCGGAGGACGGGCCCCGCCGGGGAGGCTAGAGTTGGCCTCTGCCTCAAACTGCCGAAGAAAGGCGATATGACCGACAGCGCGGACGTGCCCGAAGGCGGCGCGATGGACCCGGTGGATCGTGTGCTCGCCCGCGCGGGATCGCGGGCGGGAATGCCCGGCGCCGGCGTCGCGCAGGCATTACAGGATGCTGCCACGGTCGCATACGGCGACACCGACGGTGACCAGTGGGACCGCGAGGAGCGTGCGGCGCTGCGCCGTGTGCCGGGGCTGTCAACGGAGCTCGAGGATGTCACCGAGGTCGAGTACCGGCAGCTGCGGCTGGAGAACGTCGTGCTGGTGGGCGTGCATCCGCAGGGCGAGACGGCCGATGCCGAGAACTCGCTGCACGAGCTGGCGGCGCTCGCCGAGACGGCGGGAGCCGTCGTGCTCGACGGGGTGCTGCAGCGCCGGCCCCATCCGGACCCCGCCACGTACGTCGGCCGGGGCAAGGCGGAGGAGCTGCGCGACATCGTCGCCGCCGTCGGCGCCGACACCGTGATCGCCGACACGGAGCTCGCACCGAGTCAGCGCCGCGCCCTTGAGGATGTCGTGAAGGTCAAGGTGATCGATCGCACGACCGTCATCCTCGACATCTTCAGCCAGCACGCCAAGAGCCGCGAGGGCAAGGCGCAGGTCGAGCTCGCGCAGCTTGAGTACCTGCTGCCGCGCCTGCGCGGCTGGGGAGACTCGATGAGCCGGCAGGCCGGCGGGCAAGTCGGTGCGGGCGGTGCCGGCATGGGCTCGCGCGGACCGGGTGAGACCAAGATCGAGCTGGACCGTCGCCGTATCCGCACCCGGATGGCGCAGCTGCGCCGCCAGATCCGCGACTTCGGGCCCGCCCGCGACGCGAAGCGCGCGGAGCGCCGACGGAACACGATCCCCGGTGTCGCCATAGCGGGGTACACGAACGCCGGCAAATCCAGTCTGCTGAACCGGCTCACCCATGCCGGTGTGCTGGTGGAGAACGCGTTGTTCGCGACGCTCGACGCGACGGTGCGCCGCAGCGAGACCGAGGACGGGCGCGTCTATACGCTCACCGACACCGTCGGGTTCGTGCGGAACCTGCCGCATCAGCTCGTCGAGGCGTTCCGGTCCACGCTGGAGGAGGTCGGTCAGGCCGACGTCATCGTGCACGTGGTGGACGGCTCGCATCCGGATCCGGCGGCGCAGATCCAGACCGTGCGGGACGTGATCTGAGACGTCGGCGCACGCGCCATCCCCGAGATCGTGGTGTTCAACAAGGCCGACCTCGTCGATGAGGACGCCCGCCTTGTGCTGCGCGGTCTCGTGCCCGGCGCCGTCTTCGTCTCCTCGCGCACCGGCGAGGGCGTCGAGGAGCTGCGCACCCTGGTCGAGGCGACGCTGCCGCTGCCCGCCGTCGAGGTGCACGCGGTCGTGCCCTACGACCGGGGAGACCTGGTGTCCGCCGTGCACGAGCACGGCATGATCCTGGCCGAGACGCATGAACCGGAGGGAACCGTGCTGCACGCGCGTGTGCCCGCCCGGCTCGCCGGCCGGCTCGCACCGTTCACGCTCTGACGTCGCCGCCCGCGGTCGGCTCGAAGCGCGGCACGCCGGGCGTGGCGAAGCCGAGCACGGCCCCGAGGAAGGCGTACTCGGTCTCCAGCGCGTGCACGAGGGTCTCGCGGCGGCGGAAGCCGTGCCCTTCGCCCGGATAGCGCACGTAGCCGTGCGGCACGCCGTGTGCGGCCAGCGCATCGCGGATCGCCTCCGCCTGCGACGGCGGGACGACCCTGTCGTCGTCGCCCTGCAGGATCAGCAGCGGCACCCGGAAGCGCTCCGGATGCGTGAGCGGCGAACGCTCGAGGTAGAGCTGCTCCGCCTCGGGGAGCGGGCCGATCAGCCCGTCCAGGTAGTGGGATTCGAAGTCGTGCGTGTCCTGGGCGAGGGCCCGCGCGTCGCCGACGCCGTAGCGCGAGACCCCGGCCGCGAACACGTCCGTGGTGGTCAGGGCTGCCAGCGTCGTCCACCCGCCGGCGGATCCGCCCTCGATCGCCAGCCGGTCGGGGTCGGCGAGCCCTGCGGCGGCGAGCCCTGCGGCCGCCGCGGCGACGTCGTCGACGTCGACCACGCCCCACTGGCCGTTCAGTCGTTCCCGGTAGGCCCGACCGTAGCCGGTCGATCCGCCGTAGTTCACGTCGAGCACGCCGATGCCGCGACTCGTGAAGTAGGCGATCTTCGTGGTCGCCGAGGCCGGCGCGTGGCTCGTCGGCCCGCCGTGCACCCACACCAGGTAGGGCGGGAGCTCACCGGCCGGCGGGACGACCGAGGGATGGGTGGGCGGGTAGTCGATCGCGTGCACGACGCCGTGCGGGCCGTCGACGGTGAACGGCCGTGGCGTGGGCAGCCAGGACTCGTCCCAGGGGGAGGTGGATGCGGTGACCCGCGTCGCCGCGCCGGAGTCGAGATCCAGCAGCCAGACCGCGGCCTCCGTCTTCTCTCCGGCGCCGATCACCAGCGCGCGGGAGCCCTGGACGTGCTCGACGGAGAGACCCGCCGACAACGGCACGTCGACCTCGGTCACGGCGCCGCCGTCGATCAGGACGAGTCGGCTCGTGCCCTGGGTGCGCACCGCGAGGATGCGGCCGTCGTCCAGTACCCCGAACCAGCGGGTTCCCAGCACCCAGAGCGCTCCTCCGGTGTCCTCGTCGGCGGGGGAGACGGCGACGGTGTCACCGCCGCCCGCGGGCAGACGGAACAGGTTCCAGCGCCCCGTGGGGTCGTCGGCGAACAGCAGGTCTTCACCGTGCCATTCGGGTTGCAGCACGGCGGTGCCGTGGTCGACCGGGGTGACGGCCTCGGTCGCGTCGATCAAGTCGCGCACCCGCAGGCGGGTTCGGTCCCACGGCATCGAGGGATGGTCCCAGCTGATCCACGCCAGCCGGCGGGCGTCATCGGATAGGGCGGGCTGCGCGACGAAGTCGCCGCCCGTGGCGAGCACCTCAATGCGTGACGGATCGGCGGCGCCGGAGCCGTCGCGCGGGATGCCGACGATCTCCCGCACCGGGCGCCCTCCGGGATCGGCCCGCTCGCGCACCGCCAGCAACCGCCCGGCCTGCCAGCGCAGGCCGCCGTGCGCGGTGTGCGGAGCGTCGGGGGTGAGAGGCCGCGGCGTGCCGCCGGGGACAAGCGCCCGCACGCGTCCGTCGGTCCCGGAGACGAAGAGCAGCTCGCCGTCCTCGGTGGCGGTCCAGGCGCCGCCGCCGTATTCGTGCACGCTTGACCGGGCGCTCCATGGGGCGGGCAGGACGGTCTCGGTCCGGCCATCGGGCAGGCGCCGGATCACCCCGATGCGTCCGCCCTGGTCGGGCAGGGATTGCCCCCACCAGACCTCGTCGCCGACGAACCGTGCGCCATCGTAGCGCGGTGCCGCCGCCGTCACCGCCGCCGCGGACAGTGGCGAGGGCCAGGAACCGTAGGGAGAGGTCGGGGTCACCCGACCACGCTACGGGGCGGGAACGGAGTCGTCGACCTCCTCGGTCGCGTCATCTTCCTCTGTCTTGACGACCTGCTCCGCCGCCGGGTCGTCGGGGGAGATGGCGAGCAATTCGAGGACGAGCCACACGATCAGCGCCACGACCAGCGTGCCAATCACCTTTGCAAGGGCGAGCGGCGTGGTCAGGGTCAGAACCAGCACGGCGAGAACGACCACTGCGATGCGCACCAGCAGACGCTGGCGGTACAGCCAGGCGCCGAACCGCCCGGTCGTCAGGCCCCGACGCTGCAGTCCGCGACGGGCGCTCGTCGTCAGGGAGGAGGACAGATTGCGCACCCGGCGTGCCGGGGTCCACCGCCCGCCGAGCCAGGCGGCCAGCGCGACGATGATCCCCACGATCAGCAGGACCAGCGCGGTGTCCGTCATGCGCCCGGTGACGGTGTCGTAGACGGCCTGCAGCGTGACGGCGGGGATCCCGAGACTCGCGGACTGCAGCGAGAGCGTGAGCCCGCCGGCCGCCAGCCCGGCCGCGACCACGCCGCCGCCGATGCCGATCCCGATGCCGGTGCCGAGGGTCGCGGTGGAGCGGCGCCTGGCGAGGAGGATGCCGAGGAGGAACAGCCCCAGCGAGACGAAGGGCAGGACATAGCCGACCGTGGTCGCGATGGTGTATGCCGGGCCGATCGCCGTCAGCGCATCGGACTGCGCGATGACAATGGAGATGCTCATGGCGGGAATCGCGCTGGCGAACGAGAACCCGTTGTCGGCGAGGGCGGTCTTGAGATCATCGATGATGGGGCCCAGCTGGACGGCGAGCTCGCCGTTGCCGCTGATGCTCAGGGCGTCGCCCTCGCCGCCCGTCGCAGCGGCCACGAGCGCCTTATGGGTGGCGACCAGAGCCTTGTCCCACACGGCGGTGAAGGCATCGGATTCGACCACCTGCGTGATCGCCTGGGTGACCAGGCTCTTCGCCCCCGAGGCCGCCGGCGCGCGCAGCAGATTCAGCGCGTTCAGGGCGGCGGGTGGCAGATCGAGGCTCGCGATGCCGTCGAAGAGGGTGTCGGTCAGCCCCCCGATGTCGACGGCGTCGTCGATCGCGGTGCTGGTGCGGTCGATGATGAGCGCCTGCACATTGGGATCGTCGGCGAGTGGACCGAAGGTGTCGACGAACCGCTGTTCGTCCACGAGCTGGGCCCGCGTCCAGCTGCCCATGATCGACACCGGCACGAGGACAGCCGCCAGCACGATGCAGAGGGCGGATACCCACCCGCGCCAGCGTCGACGCGGCCGCGGGGCCGTCGCCGCGGCGGGTTCGGGATCCGAAGGAGACCCGGCGTCTCCGGCGCGCAGCAGGTCGTTCTCCGTGCGCAGCCGAGAGACTTCGGCGCGCAGTTTCTCGAGTTCTTGATCGTCGGTGGTCGTCCCCATGGCGCTCACCCTAGTGCGGGAGGGGCGCGCGGCGGGGAGCGTTCATCCGCTTCGGGTGACTGGTCCGGTGCTCACACCGCGCGCATGAGCGCGACGACCTTTCCGAGCACGACCGCCTCGTCTCCCAGGATGGGCTCGAAGGCGGTGTTCCGCGGCAGCAGCCAGGTGTGGCCGTCGCGCTGCCGGAAGGTCTTGACGGTCGCCTCCCCGTCGAGCATTGCGGCCACGATGTCACCGTTGTCGGCGGTGGCCTGCGCGCGGATCACGACCCAGTCGCCGTCGCAGATCGACGCGTCGATCATCGACTCTCCTGACACCTTCAGCATGAACAGCTCGCCCTTGCCGACCAGCTGGCGGGGAAGCGGGAAGACCTCCTCGACCTGCTGCTCCGCCGTGATGGGGATGCCTGCGGCGATCCGGCCCACGAGGGGCACGAGCGCCGCATCCGCGACGGCCGGCGCGGTGTCGGCCGGGTTCTCGGTGGCGCTGCCGGGCAGATCGATCAACACCTCCATGGCGCGCGTCTTGCCCGGGTCGCGGCGGAGGTAGCCGCTGAGCTCGAGCTGGTTGAGCTGGTGCGTGACGCTGGAGAGCGACTTCAACCCGACGGCGTCGCCGATCTCGCGCATGCTCGGCGGGTAGCCGTGGTGCGCGATCGAGCGCTGGATGACCTCGAGGATCGCCAACTGCTTGTCACTGAGGTTCTTGCGGCGCCTGGTCTGAGGCTTCTGCGCTGTGCTCATCGTGCCTTGCTCCCTCGACGGGGACCGCCCGCTTCTTCGAATGTCGGAGGTCGGTGATTCGGTGTTCGTGTCGAAACCGTATCCGGTTCGCGCGGCCCTTCCGGGCAAGCGCTCCGCGTGTCTCTTCGGAACATCGCAGATCCGGTACGGCGCTTGACAAGGCATTCTATCGAAGATACGTTCGGAAAAGAGATTCGCACCAGGCCCTCCCGGCCCAGGGCCCGGTCCGAATCTCTCACCGTCAGAGGGAGACATGATGTCCACGATCGAGTTCGCACACCCCCGTGTGGTCACGCCCCGTATGGTCGCCCCGCGGCTGCGTCTGACCCGCCGCGGTCGAGGCGTGCTGGCGGCTCTGGCGGCGACTCCCATCGTCATCGCGCTGGCGATCGCGATCCTCGGAAACGGCGCGGCGATCGCCTCGCGGGAAGATGGCGCCGCGGCGGGGTCGTTCCAGACGGTGACCGTCTCGGCGGGCGACACGCTGTGGTTGATCGCCGAAGAGGTCGCGCCCGATTCGGATCCCCGCGACGTGGTCGACGCGATCATGCGGTTGAATGCCCTCGACGACCCGACCGTCATCGCGGGCGAGCGTCTCGCTATCCCGGGGCAGTACACGGAGGGCTGACCCTCGCTCGCCTACGATGGGGGGATGAGTACCCGACTCGAGGATCTCCCGATCCGCGATGACCTTCGCGGCCAGAAGCCGTACGGAGCCCCGCAGGATCCGCTCCCGGTGGCGTTGAACGTCAACGAGAACACGCATCCGGTGCCCGAGGAGGTCGCGGATGACATCCTCGACCAGATCGCGCGGTCACTGCGCGACATCAACCGGTACCCGGATCGAGAGTTCACCGAACTGCGCGAGGCCTTCGCTGGCTATCTCGGCGGCGGGCTGGTCCGCGACCAGATCTGGGCCGCCAACGGCTCCAACGAGGTGCTGCAGCACCTGCTCATGGCCTTCGCCGGCCCGGGGCGCACCGCCATGGGGTTCGCGCCCACCTACTCGATGTACCCGCTGTTGACGCGGGCGACCGGTGCCCGCTGGATCGACGGTGTTCGTGAGGCGGGGTACGGGCTATCGCCGGAATCTGCCGCCGCGCAGGTCGCCGACGCCGATCCCGACGTCGTCTTCCTCTGCGCGCCGAACAACCCCACCGGGACGCCGTTACCGTTGGACGTGGTCGAGGCGGTCGCCGACGCCGCGCACGGCATCGTGATCGTGGACGAGGCGTACGTCGAGTTCGCGCCGCGCGAGTCGCCTTCGGCCATCACGCTGCTCGAAGGGCGGGAACGTCTCGTGGTGTCCCGCACCATGAGCAAGGCCTTCGCCTTCGCCGGGGCGCGCGTGGGCTACCTCGCCGCTGATCCCGCCGTCATCGATGCACTGCGGCTGGTCCGCCTGCCCTATCACCTCGGTGCGCTCACCCAGGCGGCGGCGCTCGCGGCGCTGCGTCACGCACCGACGATGCTCGGCATGGTCGACGAGATCGTCGCGCAGCGCGACCGTATCTCGGCGACGCTGGAGGCGCTCGGCTACGTGGCGCACCCGTCGTGGGCCAACTTCGTCCTGTTCGGCGGCGTTGACGACCCGACGGCGACGTGGCGGGCGCTATACGACCGTGGCGTGCTGATCCGCGACATCGGCATCCCGCACCACCTGCGGGTCACCGCGGGCACGGAGGCGGAGACGACCGCGTTCCTCGAGGCGCTGGCGTCGATAGACTCGCAGTCATGAGCCCCGCAGCGTCCCGAACCGCGGCCGTGCGCCGTGAGACGAGCGAATCCGCCGTCGAGCTCTCGCTCGACCTCGACGGGACGGGGGCGAGCGAGATCTCCACCTCCGTGCCGTTCTTTGACCACCTGCTTACCGCGTTCTCGAAGCACTCCCTGACGGATCTCCGGGTCAGGGCGAGCGGCGACACGCACATCGACGCCCACCACACCGTGGAGGACGTGTCGATCGTGCTCGGGCAGGCGATCCGCGAGGCGCTGGGCGATAAGGCCGGCATCTCGCGCTACGGCGATGCGCTCGTGCCGCTGGACGAGGCGCTCGCCCAGGCCGTCGTCGACATCAGCGGCCGTCCCTACCTGGTGCACTCCGGCGAGCCCGCGGGCTTCGAACACCACCTGATCGGCGGCCACTTCACCGGCTCGCTCGTCCGTCACACCTTCGAGGCGATCGCGTTCCACGCTGGGCTCACGGTGCACGTGCGCGTTCTCGGCGGTCGGGATCCCCACCACATCGCCGAGGCCGAGTACAAGGCGCTGGCGCGCGCGTTCCGCCAGGCCAAGGCCATCGACCCGTTCGTCCACGGCGTTCCGAGCACCAAGGGAGCGCTGTGACGCAGCAGCCCCTGGTGGCGGTGCTCGACTACGGATCGGGCAATGTTCACTCGGCGGTGAAGGCGTTGGGTGCGGCAGGTGCGGATGCTCGGCTGACGGCCGACCGCGTGCTCGTCGAGGAGGCCGACGGACTCGTCGTGCCCGGGGTCGGCGCCTTCCACGCCGTGATGGACGCCCTGCGGGCCAGCCGCGGCGACGACCTCATCGACCGTCGGCTGGCCGGCGGTCGCCCGGTGCTCGGGATCTGCGTCGGGATGCAGGTGCTGTTCGGTCGCGGAGTCGAGCGCGGCGAGGACACGGAGGGGCTGGGTCAGTGGCCCGGCGTCGTCGCCGAGCTCGACGCCCCGGTGCTCCCGCACATGGGATGGAACACCGTGCGCACCGACCCGGGGTCGGTCCTGTTCGAGGGGATCGAGACCGAGCGGTTCTACTTCGTGCACTCCTTCGCGGCGCAGGAATGGCAGCTGCAGACGCAGCCGCCATTCCCCACACCGGTGCTGACCTGGTGCGATTACGGCACGCCGTTCCTCGCCGCGGTGGAGAACGGTCCGTTGTCGGCGACCCAGTTCCATCCGGAGAAGTCGGGGGCCGCCGGAATCAGGCTGCTCTCGAATTGGGTCCGGAACCTGCCTCGGGTCTAGTGTCTTACCTCGTGTGCGCGGCGCCTGCGCGCACGGAGCCCGAGGAGCCATGAACGATTTCGCCGCAACCCCCCGGTTGATCCTGTTGCCCGCCGTCGACGTCGCGGGTGGGAAAGCCGTGCGCCTCACCCAGGGCGAGGCCGGGAGCGAGACGAGTTACGGCGACCCGGTCGAGGCCGCGCTGGAATGGGCCAGGCAGGGCGCGGAGTGGATCCATCTGGTCGACCTGGACGCGGCATTCGGCCGGGGCAGCAACGCCGCGGTGCTGCGGAAGGCGATCAAGCAGGTCAAAGGCGTCCAGGTGGAGCTGTCCGGTGGCATCCGCGACGACGCGTCGCTCACGGCGGCGCTCGAGTCGGGTGCGACGCGCATCAACCTCGGGACCGCCGCGCTGGAGAACCCGGAATGGGCCGCGGACGTCATCGGTCGTTACGGCGAGGCGATCGCGGTGGGCCTGGACGTGCGCGGCACGACCCTCGCCGCCCGCGGCTGGACCCGGGAGGGGGGCGACCTCTGGGAGGTCATGGACCGCCTTGAGGACGCGAACTGCAGCCGTTACGTCGTCACCGACGTGACGAAGGACGGCACGCTGCGTGGGCCGAACCTCGACCTGCTGCAGGAGCTGACCACCCGTACCCCGAAGCCCGTCGTCGCCTCTGGCGGCATCTCGAACCTCGACGACATCGCCGCGCTCCGTGAGCTCGTGCCGCTCGGTGTCGAGGGCGCCATCGTGGGCAAGGCTCTCTACACGGGGGCGTTCACGCTCGCCGAGGCGCTGGATGTCGCCGGACGCTGATCGTCCGCTTCCCGAGCCCGTCGACCCGGCGTCCGGGACGACGGACCGATCCGACGCGTGCGGCCACGGCGTGAACGACGCCGATTCAGCCGGGGTCCCCTGGGAGGGGCGTCGCTTCCGGGAGAACCCGCACGCCGACGACGACGGATCCGCGGATTCTGCGCTCCTGGCCGCGATCACGGCCTTCCACGCCGGTGCCGGCGACGAGACGGCCGTCATCGAGGCGTATCGGGCGGCGAGGCTGTTGATCCCACTGGTCGCGGACAAGGGGGACGAGGGCGTCGGGCCGACGGGCCTCGCGGTCGACAAGACCCAGGAACTGTCGATCGTGACGGTTGCCGCGCCCGACGGGCGCCGCGTGCTGCCGGTGTTCAGCTCGGTCGAAGCCCTCGCGGCCTGGGACAGCACCGCCCGGCCGGTTCCGGCGGACGGCATCCGCACCGCCCTGGCGGCGGTCGACGACGGTACCGACCTGATCGTGATCGACCCCGGCTCCCTCACCGAGTTCGTGATCCGCCGTCCCGCGGTGTGGGCGATCGGCCGGGGCGAACCGTGGGAGCCGGCGCCGCAGTCGCCGGAGGTCTACCGCGGTCTTCAGACCTCGATCGGCGCGGAGCTGGCGGTGCTCGATCTGCGCGTGGAGGCGGGCGATCCGCAGGCGCGGGGGAGAGGACCCGAGGTGGTGGTGCACCTCGATCTTGCGGCCGGTCTCGACAAGGAGCAGCTGGACGCCGTGCTGGCCAGACTGGCGCGGCGCTGGGCGGCCGACGACCGGATCGCGACCCTCGTCGACTCGCTGACCGTCAAGCTCCACCGCGCCCGCTGAGCGGCGCTCAGGTGACCGGACCGGTCCACTTCTCGCCCGGCGCCTGGCCGATCGCGTCGGGAATGACGGATGCCTCGCGGAAGGCGAGCTGGAGCGAGCGCAGGCCGTCGCGCAGCGAGCGGGCGTGCAGGTCGCTGACCTCCGGGGCGCCGGCGGTGATCAGGCCGGCGAGTGCGTTGATGAGCTTGCGCGCCTCGTCGAGGTCGGTCTGGGTCTCTGGGGCTTCTGCCAGGCCGACCTTCACCGCCGCCGCGCTCATCAGGTGCACCGCCGCGGTCGTGATGATCTCCACCGCGGGGACATCCGCGATGTCGCGCGTGGCGGAGGCGGCGAGCTGGGCCTGCCGCTCCCACTCGGCCTCGCGCTCATGAGCGTGCGGATGGGGGTGGGAGGGAGCGGAGTCTTCCACGGTCTGCCTTCTGCTAGACTGTGCGGGCACCGGGGCGTCTGTCCCGGTCGAAAGAGGATCACATCCCACCCGCGTTGGCCGTTCCAGGCTACCGGGTCATTGCACTCCGTCTCCCGCAAGGGAGGCTGTCAGGGTGCGTGAAGTCGGCGCGTGAGCGCCGGCGGGTGGCGTGCGCCTCTTGCGCCCGTTCCGCACCCGCGGCACGGTGGCTCGAACCGCCGTCTCAGAGGAGTTCCGCATCAGCGATCCCCGCACCAACGACCGCATCCGCGTTCCCGAGGTCCGTCTCGTCGGCCCCAACGGAGAGCAGGTGGGCGTCGTCCGCATTGAGGTTGCGCTGCGTCTGGCCCAGGAGGCAGACCTCGACCTGGTCGAGGTGGCCCCCAACTCGAAGCCCCCCGTGGTCAAGATCATGGACTACGGGAAGTTCAAGTACGAGGCCGCGCAGAAGGCCAAGGAGGCCCGACGCAACCAGGCCAACACGGTCCTCAAGGAGGTCCGGTTCCGGCTCAAGATCGAGGCTCACGATTACACGACCAAGCTCAAGCGTGCGGAGGGCTTCCTCCAGGCGGGCGACAAGGTCAAGGCCATGATCCTCTTCCGCGGCCGTGAGCAGCAGCGTCCCGAGATGGGCGTGAAGCTGCTCCGGAAGTTCGCGGAGGATGTCGAGGAGTTCGGCACGGTCGAGTCGAACCCGACGATCGACGGTCGCAACATGGTCATGGTGATCGCACCCCACAAGAACAAGTCCGAGGCCAAGGCGGAGCAGAACGCGCAACGTCAGGCCAACCGGGATGCGGCGCGCCAGGCGCGCACCGATGTCCCGATGCCGGCCGAATAGGCCCCCCGACTCCCGCGCCGGCAGGAACCATAACGAAACCCCCGGCGGGAACCACAACGAAGGAAGACACATGCCGAAGCAGAAGACCCACTCGGGTGCCAAGAAGCGCTTCAAGATCACCGGCAGCGGCAAGCTCATGAAGCAGCAGGCGGGCCTCCGCCACAACCTCGAGGGCAAGCCCACCAAGCGCACGCGCCGCCTCACGCAGGAGCAGGTCCTCGCTCCGGGCGATGCCAAGGTCGCCAAGAAGCTCCTCGGTCGCTGAGGCGTCCGCCGCACATTAGGAAGACAGAACAATGGCTAGAGTCAAGCGGGCCGTCAACGCCCACAAGAAGCGTCGCGTCATCCTCGAGCGCGCGTCCGGCTACCGGGGGCAGCGTTCGCGGCTGTACCGCAAGGCGAAGGAGCAGGTCACCCACTCGCTCGTCTACGCCTACCGCGACCGTCGCAAGCGCAAGGGCGACTTCCGTCGCCTGTGGATCCAGCGCATCAACGCCGCGAGCCGCGCCAACGGCCTCACCTACAACCGCTTCATCCAGGGACTGGGCCTGGCGGGCGTGCAGGTCGACCGGCGCATCCTCGCCGAGCTGGCGGTCAATGAGCCGAAGACCTTCGCGTCGCTGGTCGCGACGGCGAAGGCCGCGCTGCCGGCCGATGTGAACGCCGCCAAGGCGTCCGCGTAACCGCATCCGTCCGCAGGGGCGCTCACCCGTGAGGGGAGCGCCCCTGTGCCGTTCCCGGGCTCCCGCGTGAGACCGCCGAAACGGCTCGCCTGCGACCGGGCTCGCGGCCCTCGCGCCCCTAGGATGAAGGCGTGCTCGAGAATCCGCGCTCGCCGCGTGTGCGTGCCGTCGCCAAGCTCGCCAAACGGGCCGCCCGCGACGAGAGCGGTACCTTCCTGCTGGAGGGGCCGCAGGCGGTCCGCGAGGCGATCGCGTTCCGCCCGGATGCCGTGCTGGACCTTTTCGCGACGCCGACCGCGATGGAGCGTCACCCGCAGCTGCGAGACGCCGCCCGAGACGCCGGCATCGACGTCGTCTACGCGAGCGAGGGCGTGCTCGAGGCCATGGCGGACACCGTCACCCCGCAGGGCATCGTCGCCGTCGCGCGTCAGTTCCCGACCTCGCTGCGCGACGTCCTCGCGGCCGGTCCTCGTCTTATCGCCATCTGCGAGGAGGTGCGCGACCCCGGGAACCTCGGCACCATCATCCGGGCCGCGGATGCCGCCGGCGCGGACGCCGTGCTGCTGACCGGTCGCACGGTCGACCCGTTCCACCCGAAGGTGGTGCGGGCGACCACCGGATCGCTGTTCCACGTGCCGGTGTCGCGAGCGGGCGCGCTGTCCGACGTGGTGACGGCCGTCGCCGAGGCGGGGCTGCGCGTGGTGGCCGCTGATGTGAAGGGCGACGACCTGCTGGCGGCGCGGGCGGCGGGCATCCTCGCCGAGCCGACCGCATGGCTGTTCGGAAACGAGGCGCACGGACTCGCCGATGAAAGTCTCGCTCTGGCCACGACCGTGCTGCGCCTGCCGATCTACGGGCGTGCGGAATCGCTGAACCTGGCGACCGCGGCCAGCGTGTGCCTGTACGAATCGGCCTTCGCACAGCGCGCCTGATCCCCGGCCCAAGCGGCGGAAGCGCTCGCGGCCTTCGCGCTCGCCGCGTGCAACAGCGGCGCCCCGGGCGACAGCGACTCGAGCGGGTCGGACGAAGCGCTCTGGGAGGTCGCGACCGATGTCACGATCGACGGCAGCCCCACCTTCGACAACATCGAGTCGGCGGGAAAGATCACGATCGGCGTCAAGGAGGATCAGCCGGGGCTCGGCTATCTCGATCCGACGACGGGCGAGCGCAGCGGCTTCGACATCGACATCGCACGATGGCTGGCCGCCTCCCTCGGCTACGACGAGGACCAGATCGAGTTCACCGCGATCGCCTCGGCCAACCGCGAGCAGGCGATCGTGAACGGTGACATCGACTACTACGTCGGCACCTACTCCATCACCCCTGCGCGCGAGCAACTGATCTCCTTCGCCGGCCCTTATTTCGTCACCGGTCAGGGGCTGCTGGTCGCCGCCGACGACGACACGATCACCGGAGAGGACGCGCTGACCGCGGACGACATCGTGTGCTCGGCCACCGGTTCCACGTCTATCCAGCGCATCAAGGACGAGACCCCGGCGCAGACCAAGGAGTACGACACGTACTCCACTTGCGTCGAGGACCTCAAGAACGGGCAGGTGGACGCGGTCACCACGGATGAGGCCATCCTGATCGGCTATGCGGCGCAGAACCCTACCGACCTCAAGGTCGTCGGCGATGTGTTCAGCGAGGAGCGGTACGGCATCGGCATTCAGAAGGGCGACACCGCCCTGGAGGAGTACTTCGACAGCGTGCTCACCGATGGCGGCGACATCTGGCGGGCCATCTTCGAGAAGAACCTCGGCGCGTCGGGCGTCGAGGCCACCCAGCCCGAGGTCGACCCGGTCGACTGACGGCAGGCGGGGCGGCGGCGTGCCGCCGCCCCGCACCCGGGAAGGAGCGCACATGGGCGTCATCACCGACAACCTCGGCCTATGGGGCGAAGCCCTGTGCGGCACGCTCGTGCTGTTCCTCGCGGGCGGCGCGGTCGCGATCGTGCTCGGCGTGGTGGTCGGCGCGATGCGCGTCTCGCCTGTGCCGATCGCGCGCGCCATCGGCGCGATCTACGTGAACTGGATCCGCAACACGCCGCTCACGCTCGTCATGTTCTTCTTCGCACTCTGCCTGCCGATCCTGCTCCAGCAGCGCATCGACGCGATGCCGTTGGCGATCGGCGCCATCGGCGTATACACCGCCACCTACATCGCCGAGACCATCCGGGCCGGTGTCAACACCGTCCCGGTCGGCCAGGCGGAGGCGGCGCGTGCCCTCGGCCTCACGTTCGGGCAGGTCATGACGCTGGTCGTGCTGCCGCAGGCGGCCCGCTCGGTCATCCCGCCGTTGATGAGCGTGCTCATCGCGCTGTTGAAGAACACGACGGTGGCCGCCGGCTTCTCCGTGCTGAACCTCGGCTCGATCCGCTCCTGGTTGAGCGAACGCGGCGCCGACCGGCTCGTCGTCCTGCTGTGGGTCATGGTCGTGTTCGTGGTACTGGTGCTGCTGCTGGCCTGGCTGCAGCGCGTGATCGAGAACCGATGGAAGGTGACACGATGAGCGGCTCCGTTCTTTACGACGCGCCCGGGCCCCGTGCTGTCCTGCGCAACCGCATCCTCGGCGTGGTCACGGTGCTCGTGGTGGCCGCGATCCTGGCCTGGGTCGTGTGGCGTTTCGCCGCTACCGGGCAGTTCACTGCCGAGAAGTGGCAGATCTTCGGCTACACCGCGGTCTGGGTGCAGTTCGCCGAGGCGGCCGGTCGCACGCTCGCCGCCTTCGCAGCGGCCGCGGTCGGCGCGCTGCTGCTCGGTCTTGTGCTCGCCATCGGCAGACTGTCGGATCATGCCTGGATCCGGGTGACGGTGGGATGGATCGTGGAGGTGCTCCGCGCCATCCCGGTGCTGGTGTTCATGATGCTCATCTACTACGGCCTGCCGGTGATCGGTGTGAAGGTTCCGGCCTATTGGGCGGTGGTGATCGCCCTGGTCGCCTACAACGGCTCGGTTCTCGCCGAGGTCGTCCGCGCGGGCGTGGAGTCGTTGCCCCGCGGGCAGAGCGAGGCCGGATACGCGATCGGGCTGCGCAAGAACGGGGTGCTGCGGCTGATCCTGCTGCCGCAGGCGATCCGCGCCATGATGCCGGTCGTCATCGCGCAGCTCGTCGTGACCCTGAAGGACACCGCGCTCGGCTTCATCATCACCTATCCCGAGCTCCTGTACTTCGTGAAGCTCATCGGCTCGAATGCGGTGTACGGCTCGCCGCTCATCCCCTCGGCATTGGTCGGCGGCGCGATCTACGTCGCGCTGTGCCTTGTGCTGTCATACCTGGCGTACACGGTCGAGAAGCGGCTGCGGCGCACCGCGGGTCGCCCCCCCCGGGCGCGGGCGGGCAGCCGCCGGCGCAGGCCATCACCGACACCGAACTGCTCGTGACGCAGGCCGAACCCGCGGAGCACACCGCGTGGCCTCGCGGCACGAGCACGCCCGAGTCCGGTGCTCCGTCGCACTGACTCCTCCGGCGACCGCGGAGACGGCTCCTCCGCTCGGTAGACTCGATGCTCGTGTCCGACTCCTCCGCGAACCCGATCACGCCCGAGGCGGTGGCGCAGGCGACAGACGACGCACTGGCCGCGATCGCCGCCGCCGCCGACTCCGCAGCGCTCAAGGCCGTCCGCGCCGCCCACCAGGGCGAGGGATCGCCCCTGGCCCGGCTGAACGCGAGCCTGCGCGATGTGCCCACCGACCAGAAGGCGGCCTCCGGCAAGCTCGTCGGCCAGGCCCGCGGCAGGGTCACGCAGGCGCTGTCGGCCCGGGAGGCGGAGATCGCCGCCGCCGAGACCGCAGCGCGGCTGGAGGCTGAGCGGATCGACATCACCGCGGTGCCCTCCCGCACCCGGGTGGGCGCGCGGCATCCCCTCAGCCTGCTGCAGGAGGAGGTCGGCGACATCTTCGTCGGCATGGGCTGGGAGATCGCGGAAGGACCGGAGCTCGAACACGAGTGGTTCAACTTCGACGCCCTCAACTTCGACGTCGACCACCCGGCCCGGCAGATGCAGGACACGTTCTACATCGCGCCGGAGGAGCGCCACCTCGTGCTTCGCACGCACACCAGCCCGGTCCAGGTGCGCAGCATGCTCCAACGCGACCTGCCCATCTACGTGGTGTGTCCCGGCCGGGTCTACCGCACCGACGAGTTCGACGCGACTCACCTGCCGGTGTTCAGCCAGTTCGAGGGCCTCGTGGTGGACAAGGGCATCACGATGGCGCACCTGCGCGGCACGCTCGACCACGTCGCCCGTCAGCTGTTCTGCGCCGAGGCGAAGACCCGCATCCGGGCGAACTACTTCCCCTTCACGGAGCCGTCCGCCGAATTCGACCTGTGGCATCCGACGTTCAAGGGCGGTGCCCGCTGGATCGAATGGGGCGGATGCGGCATGGTCAACCCCAACGTGCTGCGGGCGGCCGGCATCGACCCCGAGGTGTACTCCGGCTTCGCGTTCGGGATGGGCTTCGAGCGGACCCTCATGTTCCGCTCGGACGTGAAGGACATGCGCGACATGGCAGAGGGCGATGTGCGCTTCAGCGAGCAGTTCGGGATGGTGGTGTGATGCGCGTCCCGCTGTCGTGGTTGCGTGAGTTCGTCGAGGTCCCCGAAGACGCGACCCCCGAGGACGTGCTGGCGTCGCTGGTGAGCGTCGGCTTCGAGGAGGAGGACGTCCACCGGTTCGAGGTGACCGGGCCGGTCGTCGTCGGGCAGGTGCTCTCCTTCGAGCCCGAGCCGCAGTCCAACGGGAAGACGATCCGCTGGTGCCAGGTCGACGTGGGGGAGGAGCACGGCGGCGTGCGCGGCATCGTCTGCGGGGCGGGCAACTTCTTCGCCGGCGACAAGGTCGTGGTGACGCTGCCCGGATCCGTGCTGCCCGGACCGTTCCCGATCGCTGCGCGCAAGACCTACGGCCATGTGTCGGACGGCATGATCGCCTCCGCCAAGGAGCTGGGTCTGGGCACCGACCACTCCGGCATCCTCCGGCTCGTCGACCTCGGCATCGACGCCCCCGTAGGCACCGACGCAATCACGCTGCTGGGGCTCGACGACGTCGCCGTCGAGATCAACGTCACCCCCGACCGGGGCTACGCGCTGTCGCTGCGGGGCGTCGCCCGCGAGTACTCCCACTCGACCGGCGCCGCCTTCCGCGACCCCGGCCTGCGTGACGCCGCCGAGGTGCGGCCGGGCGAGGGCTTCCCCCTCGCGGTCGTCGACGACGCGCCCATCCGCGGCCGGGTCGGCGCGAGCGAGTTCGTCGTGCGGGTCGTGCGAGACGTCGACGCCTCCCGTCCCACCCCGGTGTGGATGGTCACCCGGCTGGCGCTGGCCGGCATCCGCTCGCTGGGCGTGCTCATCGACATCACCAACTACGTCATGCTCGAGCTCGGGAACCCGATCCACGGCTACGACCTCGACCGGCTCTCCGGGGGGATCACGGTCCGCCGTGCGGCGTCCGGAGAGAAGCTGGAGACCCTCGACGGCCAGGTGCGCGAGCTGCACCCGGAGGACCTCCTCATCACCGACGAGACCGGGCCCATCGGTCTGGCCGGGGTGATGGGCGGAGCGAGGACCGAGATGACGGCGGCGACCACCGACGTGCTGGTGGAGGCCGCGATCTTCGACACCGTCTCGGTCGCGCGCACCGCCCGCCGGCACAAGCTGCCGTCCGAGGCGTCGCGCCGCTTCGAGCGCGGCGTCGATCCCGCGATCCCGTTCGTCGCCGCGCAGCGCGTCGTCGACCTGCTCGTGCAGTATGCCGGCGGCACGCCGGACGGCGTCGGCGGGGCGCTCCACAGCGCGCTCCCACAGACGGTCATCGCGTTGCCGGCCGGATTCGTCGGCGGGCTGGTCGGCGTCGACTACAGTGCGGACGAGATCAGCGGCGCACTCGAGCTCATCGGCTGCGAGGTGCGGCCCACGGCATCCGGCTGGGATGTTGTGCCACCGACGTGGCGCCCCGACCTCACCGACTGGTGGACCCTCGCGGAGGAGGTCGCGCGCGTCACCGGGTACGACCGCATCCCCTCCGTGCTGCCGGTCGCGCCCTCCGGCCGAGGCTGGACCCCGGCCCAGCGCGGCCGTCGTCGCGTCAGCGACGCGCTGGCCGCAGCGGGCTTCGTGGAGACGCCCTCGTTCCCGTTCACGACCGAGGCGCAGAACGACCTGCACGGATCGGCCTCGGGCACCCACCTGCCGTCGGTGCTGCTGGCCAATCCGCTTGCCGGTCAGTCGCCGGCGCTGCGCCGGTCGCTCGTGCCGGGCCTGCTGCAGACCGCGCACCGGAACGTCGCGCGCGGCCTCGTCGATCTGTCGTTGTTCGAGAGCGGTGCCGTCTTCCTGCCGGAGGCCGGGGTGCGCTATGGCACACCCACCGTGCCCCCGCTCGCGGTACGGCCGGATGCGGCGACCCTCGCGCAGCTCGACGAATCAATCCCGCCCCAGCGGCGCCGGGTCGGTCTGCTGGTGACCGGCGCCGTCTCACCGAAGCAGCCCGGCCGTGCCGCCGAGGCGGCCGGGCTTTCCGACGTGCTCGACGCCGTCCGCGTGATCGCGGCGGCGGCGGGCACCCGCATCGACGTCGCCCAGGCGGAGCGCGCGGCCCTTCACCCCGGGCGCACGGGCAGCCTCAGCGTCGCAGGTCGTGAGATCGGCTACGTCGGGGAGCTGCTGCCCGACGTCGCACGCGATGCCGATCTGCCCGGCCGGGTCACCGTCGCCGAGCTCGACCTCGACGCGCTCCTCGAGGTCGCCGGCGAGCGGGTCGTGGTCGCCTCCCTGTCGGGCCTCCCCGCCGCCACCCAGGACGTGTCGCTGGTGGTCCCCGCGGGCGTGTCCGCCGCGGAGGTCTCGGCGGCGCTGACCGACGGCGCCGGCACGCTGCTCGAATCGGTCCGGCTGGTCGACGACTACCGCGGGGCGGGCGTGCCGGACGACGCGAAGAGCCTGACGTTCGCGCTGCGGTTCCGCGCCGCCGACCGCACGCTCACCGCAGCAGAGGCGACCGAGGCCAAGCTCGCGGGCGTCGCGGTGGCCGAGGAGCGCTTCGGCGCGACGATCCGCGACTGAGTCGACCCGGCGCGCGATGCGGTGCTCCCCTCCGCGGTCAGAACACAGGACGCCTGTGCCGACACGCCGCGGCGGACCGCCGAGATCGCGGCATCCGACGGGTTCGTCCTGACTTCTGGCCGGGCTCGTCGCCCGGTGGCGGCTGTCGGGTTCTGGGACGCGACGGACGGATCACCGCAGCGGCGTGGATTTGCGCGCCCGGCGGCGGCGGGGATATCTTCTCGGCATGCCTGGAACCGCCCACGGATCGCTCGCCCGCATCGCGGGTCGGATCGTGTCGCGGCGACGTCTGGCCGGCCGCCGACGCTAGGCGACCCTGCGACCGCATTGCGCGGAACCCGTGTGCACGGGTGCGGGAGTCGCCGCCCGCAGCCCCGAATCTCAGACTCTAAGGTGGAACCATGACCTATTCGGTCGCCGTTTCCGGCGCGTCCGGCTACGCCGGCGGTGAGATCCTCCGCATCCTCGCCGCGCATCCCGACATCGAGATCCGTACCGTCACCGCGCACGCCAACGCCGGGCAGCCGCTTGTCGCGCACCAGCCGCACCTGCGCGGCCTCGCGCATCTGACCCTGCAGGACACCACGCCCGAGGTGCTCGCCGGGCACGACATCGTCTTCCTCGCGCTGCCGCACGGCCAGTCAGGGCAATACACCGAGGCGCTCGGCGAGGTGCCGCTCGTGATCGACGCCGGCGCCGACCACCGCCTGACCTCGCCGCAGGCTTGGGAGGCCTTCTACGGCGGTGCCTTCCACGAACCGTGGGCGTACGGCGTGCCCGAGCTGCCGGTCGCGGGCGGCGCGCAACGGCGGAACCTCGTGGGCGCGACGCGGATCGCCGCCCCGGGCTGCAACGCCTCGACCGTGAGCCTGAGCCTGGCCCCGGGCGTCGCCGCCGGGGTGATCGACCCGGGAGACATCGTCACCGTCCTCGCCGTCGGGCCCTCCGGCGCGGGCAAGAGCCTCAAGACCCATCTGCTCGGCAGCGAGATCCTGGGCTCCGCCAACCCCTACGCGGTGGGAGGCACGCACCGGCACATCCCCGAGATCCGGCAGGCGCTCGCCGCCGCCCGGGCGTCGCAGAACCGCTCGGATGTCGCAGAATTCGGGCCGGATTCTGCGACGCAGGACGGATCCTCCGACGCCGCGAATGTCACGGACGCCGGCATCCGCATCTCGTTCACCCCCGTGATCGTGCCGATGGCGCGCGGCATCCTTGCCACGTCCACCGCGCCGATCGCGCCGGGCGCGACTGACGCCGACATCCGCGACGCCTGGGAGCAGGCCTACGCGGGCGAGACGTTCGTGCAGCTGCTGCCGGCGGGCCAGGTGCCGCGCACCGCCGACGTGCTCGGCGCGAACACCGCGCTGCTGGGTCTGGCGATCGACCGCGCGGCGAACCGCGTCGTGGTCGTCGCGGCGGTCGACAATCTCGTCAAGGGCACGGCGGGCGCCGCCGTGCAGTCCATGAACATCGCGCTGGGACTGCCCGAGGCGACAGCGCTGAGCACGAACGGAGTGGCGCCGTGAGCGTGACCGCAGCACAGGGGTTCGAGGCGGCCGGGGTCGCGGTCGGGTTGAAGAGCACCGGCAACAAGGACATCGCCCTGGTCGTCAACCGCGGTCCGCTGAAGGTCGGGGCCGCGGTGTTCACGAGCAATCGGGCCAAGGCCAATCCGATCCTCTGGTCGGAGCAGGCGATCGCCGACGGTGTGGTCGAGGCGGTCGTCCTCAACTCGGGCGGCGCGAACTGCTTCACCGGATCCTTCGGGTTCCAGACCACGCACCAGACCGCGGAGCGGGCGGGTGAGCTGCTCGGCGTCAGCTCCGGCGACGTGCTGGTGTGCTCCACTGGCCTCATCGGCTCGGGCGACGAGGCCTTCCGGCAGAAGGTGCTCGACGGGGTGACGGCCGCGGTCGGCGAGCTGTCGGCCGAGGGCGGGGTCGCCGCATCCGAGGCGATCATAACGACCGACTCGCGCGCGAAGCGGTCCGTGGTTGTCGGGGAAGGCTGGACCGTCGGCGGCATGGCGAAGGGTGCGGGGATGCTCGCGCCGGGTCTTGCCACGATGCTCGTCGTGATCACGACCGACGCCGTGCTGGATGCCGAGGCCGCCGACGCGGCCCTCCGCCGTGCGACCCGCGTCAGCTTCGACCGGCTCGACTCCGACGGCTGCATGTCCACCAATGATCAGGTGACGCTCCTCGCCAGCGGGGCCAGCGGCATCGCACCCGACGCGGACGCGTTCGCTGCGGCGCTCACGGAGGTGTGCCTCGACCTCGCACGGCAGCTGCAGGGCGACGCCGAGGGGGCGAGCCATGACATCACGATCCGGGTGCACAACGCCGAGTCCGAGTCGGACGCCGTCGAGGTGGGGCGCTCCGTGGCCCGCAACAACCTGTTCAAGGCGGCGATCTTCGGCAACGACCCCAACTGGGGCCGGGTGCTCGCCGCGATCGGCACCACGGCCGCCGCATTCGACCCGTACGACGTCGACGTGTGGATGAACGGGGTGCGGGTGTGCAGCGAAGGCGGCCCCGACCGCCCCCGCGAGGACGTCGACCTCACCCCGCGTGCGACGGAGGTCGTCATCGACCTGAAGACCGGCGCGGCCGAGGCCACTATCCTCACCAACGACCTCACCCACGACTACGTGCACGAGAACAGCGCCTACTCCTCATGAGCGACATCGACCTGCAGGACACCGACCCGCACGAGGCGAGCGCCAAGGCGCTCACGCTGATCGAGTCGCTGCCGTGGCTGCGCCGTTTCCACGACCAGATCGTGGTGGTGAAGTACGGCGGCAACGCGATGGTGTCCGAGGAACTGCAGGACGCCTTCGCCGCTGACATCGCCTACCTGCGCTACGTCGGCGTGCGGCCGGTGGTCGTCCACGGCGGTGGCCCGCAGATCTCCCGGATGCTCGACCGGCTCGATATCCCGAGCGAGTTCAAGGGCGGCTACCGGGTCACCTCCACAGAGGCGATCTCGGTGGTGCGGATGGTCCTGACCGGTCAGATCAACCCGCAGCTGGTCGCGAAGATCAACGCGTACGGTCCGGTCGCCACCGGGCTCTCCGGTGAGGACGCGGGCCTGTTCGGCGGTCGCCGCCGGGGGGTCATCGTCGAGGGCGTGGAGCACGATCTGGGACGGGTCGGCGACGTCGTCACCGTCGACCCGCAGCCGATCCTCGACCAGTTGGACGCCGGCCGCATCCCCGTGGTGTCCTCGATCGCGCCCGACCTCGACAACCCGGGGCATTCGCTGAACGTCAACGCGGATGCGGCGGCCGCCGCGCTCGCGGTCGCGCTGGGCGCGACGAAGCTCGTGGTGCTCACCGACGTGCCCGGGCTCTACGCCGACTGGCCCAACCGCGACTCGCTCGTCTCGCACCTGACCGCGGACGAGCTGCGCGCGCTGATGCCGCGGCTGGAGTCGGGCATGATCCCGAAGATGCAGGCCTGCCTGGACGCGGTCTGCGGCGGGGTCGAGACGGCGGCGATCATCGACGGGCGGGTGCCGCATTCGGTGCTCGTCGAGATCTTCACTCAGAAGGGCATTGGCACAGAGGTGGTGGCGGCATGAGCGCGCAGGACTGGCAGGACGACGCAGGACGGGATCTGATCCGCAACTCCGGCGACAGGATGGCGCTCTTCGTGCGCGGAGAGGGCTCACATCTGTGGGATGCCGACGGCACCCGCTATCTGGACTTCCTCGCCGGCATCGCCGTCGACTCGCTGGGCCACGCCCATCCCGCTTTCATCGAGGCGGTGAGCCGGCAGGCGGCGACACTCGTGCACGTCTCGAACTACTTCGCGACGCCGCCGCAGTTGGCGCTGGCCGCGCGGCTGAAGCGACTGGCGGGCACGGGGGAGAGCGGCCGGGTCTACTTCGGCAACTCCGGCGCCGAGGCCAACGAGGCCGCGTTCAAGCTCGCCCGGCTGCACGGGGGAGCGGATCGCCCCCGCATCCTGTCGCTGCGCGACGCGTTCCACGGCCGCACGATGGGCACGCTGGCGCTGACCGGCAAGCCGTACATGCAGGAGCCGTTCGGTCCGATGGTGCCGGGTGTCGAGTTCCTCGACTCCACGGTGGCGGCGCTCGAGGCGGCGATCGACGAGCGCGTCGCGGCCCTGTTCGTTGAGCCGATCAAGGGCGAGGCCGGCGTGGTCGAGCTGCCGGAGGGCTACCTCGAGGAGGCCAGGGAGCTGACGGCCCGTCACGGTGCGCTGCTGATCATCGACGAGATCCAGACCGGCGCCGGGCGCACCGGCGAGTGGTTCGCCTTCCAGCACGCCGGCATCACGCCCGACGCGATCACCGTCGCGAAGGGCATCGGCGGAGGGTTCCCGATCGGTGCGCTCATCACCTACGGCGCGGCGAGCGGGCTGTTCTTCCCCGGGTCGCACGGATCGACGTTCGGCGGAAACGCGCTGGGAACCGCGGTCGCGGGTGCCGTGCTCGCCGAGATAGAGCGCGCCGGGCTCGTGGCCAACGCCGCGACGCGCGGGGTCGAGCTGCGCGCGGCCATCGAGGCGATCGGCTCGCCCCTCGTGGCCGGAATCCGCGGGCGCGGGCTTCTCATCGGCGTCGGGCTG
>JAATGR010000208.1 GCA_015654575.1 Actinomycetales bacterium | reverse complement strand
CGCTGCACGCTCTTGCTGACGGCCGAGGGGGAGATCGACAGGGAACGGGCAGCGGCGGTGTAGCTGCCCAACGATCCCGCCCGCGCGAAGGCAATCAAACCGGTCAGCCGTTCCAGAGCTATTTGTTCCTTCATGGCATGATTGAAGCGACATACACCCCAATTATCAACCTCATAGTGACGGAACATATGACCGTGTGGAGCATCGATGTGCCCTCATGGAGGTTTCTGATGAGCGATACGATGAAGGCGGTCCGGCAGCACGCGTTCGGGGGCCCTGAGGTGCTGGTCTACGAAGACGCGCCGAAACCTAGGCTGAAGGCAGGCGAAGTGCTCGTCCGCGTCCACGCGGTCGGCCTCAATCCGCCCGACTGGTACCTGCGCGACGGGTATAAGATGCTTCCCCCCGCGTGGCAGCCGCTTGTGTCGTTCCCGATTATTCTCGGGACAGACATTTCGGGCGTTGTCGTGGCGGTCGCCGAAGGTGTCGAGAGCTTCTTCGTTGGAGACGAAGTCTATTCGATGGTGCGGTTTCCCGCTGGCCTTGCGGGGGACAGCAAGGCCTATGCCGAGTACGTCAGCGCGCCAGTGTCGGACGTCGCGCTCAAGCCGGCCGGCATCGATCACATGCATGCCGCCGGAGCGCCGATGTCGCTGCTGACCGCGTGGCAGTTCCTGATCGCGTTGGGACACAATGAACCGAACCCGCTTCAGCCGAACCAGCATGAGCCGGTGCCGCTCGAAGGCAAGACCGTTCTCGTCAATGGCGCCGCCGGCGGCGTGGGGCATTTCGCGGTGCAAATAGCCAAGTGGAAGGGCGCGCACGTGATCGCAGTGGCGTCCGGCGAGCACGAGGCGTTCTTGCGCGATCTCGGTGCCGACGAATTCATCGATTACACGAAAACCCCTCCGGAGGACGTGGCGCACGACATTGACCTTGTCGTCGACGCTCTCGGCGGACCGAGCACCGGTCGTTTCCTGCGCACGCTCAAGCGGGGCGGCGCCTTGTTCCCAGTGTTCCCCTTGGGCTTCTCCGGTGCCGAGGACGCCAAGACGCTGGGCGTCACGGTCTCGGCGACTCAGGTCCGTTCAAGCGGGGCTCAGTTGAGAGACGTCGGGCGCTTGCTCAATGACGGGACGATCCGCGTCGTCCTGGACAGGACCTACCCGCTTGCCGACGCCCGCAAGGCGCACGAGCGGGCAGCCCGGGGGCATATCCGAGGCAAGATCGTGCTCAACGTACAGTGAAGGCCGCTCATGAAAGGAACGGTTTGATGACCACGAACACGAAGCTGCGCCAAGGGACGGCGGCTTGGCTTGAAATGGTAGGGACCTTGATGAGCGAAGCGGCTGCGCTGTCCGGGCTTTCGCCAGAACTCAACGTGTCGCTGGTTGAGCGCTACACCGACGGGGTCGAACTCTCCGTGGGCCTTGTTCAAGGCATTCGCTTCGACATCATCAGCGGCAAACCGTCGTTCAGGGTCGGCGTTCGGCTCGACGAGCAGGGTGATATAACGATTGAGATAACAGCCGCGGCTGCGCGGAGGATGAACCTGTTGGGGAGTGCCGATCCGCATCATCGAACCGCACTCGACACCTTCCTCCGCTCGGGTGAAATGCGGGTGCACGGCGATCTTGCTCGCTTGGGAGGCTGGCTGAACGCGGTGCACGACCGAATCGTGGACCGCACGATTTAGCGCGCGAAATGCGGCCGGGACTTCCGCTTGGACGGCTGATCGCGGGCGATCCTCATCATGGAAATCGGAACGGAGAACGACAAAGGCACCTCCGCTTTCGGGCGGAGTTCGGCTCGCGCTGGAGGGCCAACTGCGGTCGCAAGTTGCCATCGCGCATTCTGCCAAACTGACGGCAGCTATCCTGGGCATCATCCCTGAAAACTGCCGGTCAGGATAATGGTGGAAAGCGGTCGTATCGCCTTGCGCGGCACCGCTCGCCGTGGATGGGACCGGGGTTCCTTGTCAGAAAAGAACAGCATACCGGTTGAGAATTGGCCGGCCGTCGCCGCCATCCGCCACTTCGCCCACGATCTACCAATTGCCTCCGTCGTCATTTCCCCTTCTGCCGAAACGCCGCGACGAACGCCTCCATGACTGCGGCGAGCGCCGATCCTGCGGGTCCCGGGGCGCGCAGCATCCACACGGCCCAGGGGGGCGGCGCGTGGGCGTCGAGCACCGTCACGAGACCGCCAGAGGCGAGGAGCGCCGCCGTGCTCTCCGAGCCAGCTTGCGCGATCCCGGTCCCGAGCGCCGTCGCTGTGCGCGCGGCGTCCGATCCGTCCACGACGAGTGCGAAGTCGGGTTGGAGACGGCGCGTGCCGCCAGGCGCGCGAAACAGCCAGGGCATCATGCGCCCCGTCGCCGGAAAACGCACGCCGATCAGCCGATGCTGTACGAGGTCGTCGGGCGTCTGTGGCACGCCATGCCTGGCGAGGTAGGCGGGGGCGGCGAGGGTGACGAGCGGCAACGGTGCGAGGCGCCGGGCGAGGACGCTGGCGTCGGCGATCCGGGGTGCGATCCGCACCGCGAGATCCCAACGGCCGCCGCCGAGGTCGGCGAAATGGTCGTCGAGGGCAAGCTCCACGCGCAGCGCCGGATAACGCTCCAGAAGCGATGCCAGGGCATGCAGTAGGGTCGGGGCGAGCGAGGCGGCGGCGGTCACGCGCACCGTGCCCGCGACCCCGACCGGTGCGCCGAGACGGCTGGCGGCCGCCGCGAGCGCGAGGGCCGGGCCTCGGACCTCGGCGAGGAAGCGCTCACCGTCGGGCGTGAGGGAGAGTGCGCGGGTCGAGCGACGGAACAGGCGCGCACCGTGCGCGGCCTCGAAGCGGCTGACGAGGCGGGCGACGGCAGCCGAGGTCACACCGAGCAGGCGCGCTGCCCCGGCGAAAGAGCCGGCCTCGGCGACGCGGAGAACGACGACGACGGCGCGCAAAGTGTCCATAGCCCTATTCGATACATTATGTTGGCTCAGCCGCAACACTGT
>JAATGR010000159.1 GCA_015654575.1 Actinomycetales bacterium | reverse complement strand
ATGCTCGCCGTTACAATCGAAGTCGCCGCACGACACGGGCTGGCATCGCGGGTGGTCGCGCCGACGTTGCGCGCCGCGCAGGTCGCACACGACAAACTCGGCGTACCCGCAACGAGTGTTGCGGCGCTCGTCCACGCGCACGGCTGGCGATGGAACAGCGATGGCGTATGGACGCGCCTCGCACCCGGCGACACTGACCCCGAAACTGGACGCACCTATCGCGGCCCGGCAGAGGGCGCGCGGCTGGGGCGGGGTGAGCGGGTGATCGTGGACGAGGCCGGGATGCTTGACCAGGACACCGCGATCGCGTTGCTCACCGTCACCGCCGAGGCGGGCGCGACGGTCGCGCTCGTCGGGGATCGTGCGCAGCTCGCCGCGGTCGGGCGCGGCGGTGTGCTCGACATTGCCGCACAGCTCCGGGGTCGCACGTTCGATATGGCCGAGGTGCATCGCTTCACCGATCCCGCCTACGCAGAGGTGACGGTGCGGATGCGCGACGGGCGCGACCCCGGCGAGGTGTTCGACCGGCTCACCGCGCTCGGCCTCGTCCGCCTCCACGCGAGCGACGAGGACGTGCGCGAGCGCATCGCCGGGCATCGCCGGGAGGGAGAGGCGGTCACGGTCACGTCCAACGACGAGGCCCAGACTGTGAACGCGCGTATCCGGGAGGAACGAGTGGCGCGCGGTGAGGTCGACGACCGCCGCACCGCGACCGGCAGTGATGATCTCTCCATCGTGGCGGGGGACGTGATCCAGACACGCAAGAACAACGCTGACCTGGGTGTCGCGAACCGTCAGAACTGGATCGTGCAACGCGTCGAGCAGGACGGCACGCTCAGAGTGCGCGAGGCCGGGAACGGGCGCAAGCGGCAGCGCACCGTGCGCCTGCCCGCCGAGTATGTTGCCGAGCATGCGCACCTGTCGTATGCGGCGACCGCCTACGGAGTCCAGGGTGCCACCGTCGCCGGGTCGCACACGATCCTTACCGACGCGACCAGCGCCGCAGGCATCTATGTCGGCATGACCCGCGGCCGAGAACAGAACCTGTTGCACGTCGTCGCCGAGAGCCAGGAGCAGGCGCGGTAGCAGTTCGTCGCGGCGATGGAACGCGACCGCACAGACCGCGGCCTCACCGACGCGACCGAGCGCGCGGCAGAGACCGTGCGCGGGCTCGTGGAGGATGGGCCGGTGCGTCTCGTGCAGACCGAGCGGGCACGCCTCACCCAGGTCATCGAGCGAGCAGAGCAGCATGCGGCACTGTTCGAGGACGCCGCTGCGCGATTCGCCGCACAGATACAAGCGCAGCACGTCGAAGCCGAGGAGCACGCCGCGCGTGTGACACACGCGAAGGAGACTGCCGAGCACACCCGCCACACGGTCACCACAGAGGTGGAGACGCGAGCACGCACCGACGGGCAAGAACTCGTAGAAGCTCGCGCGCGCCTCCACGCCGCTCGCGATGAGGCGAGGGCGGCGAGATTCGGGCACAGGCGCGCCGCCGCCCGGAACATAGACACCGCGGCGGAGTCGGTCGAGACGATCGAGCAGCACGTCACCCAGACCTGGGGCACCGCGCCCTCCCTCTTGCGACCCGTCACCGAGTGGGCGAAGACCATCGCGACTGAACATGCCGACGCACACCCCGAGGTTCGGGCGACTGAACAGGCCCTCAGCGAGGCGGAGGCAGCGAAGCAGCAGATTGCCCAGCGGCAGGCTATTGTGCGGGATCGCCTCACGATCGAGGTGTACGGGGCGGAGCAGGCGCGGCAGATGCGGGGCACCTTCCGCGTGCCCAACCCCAGCGCAGATGCCGAACGCGCCAGGAAGCGGGCAGCCGAGGCGCGGCGTGTCATCGCTGAGCTGGATGCGCGCCCCGTCGCGGAGGCCGCCGAATGGCTCACCCAGCGACGCGAGCAGCAACGAGCCGAGCGTGAAGCCCTGCAAGCCCGGCAGGAAGCCCTCACGCGCCGCAACGTCGGGTTGACGAGGACTGGCCCGGATCAGCGGCGAGAAGGGTCGGGGCGCAGCTTGTGATCTGGCCTGGTGAGACTACAGAGCCAGCCCACCGTGGGGCGTTGGGGGGTCCGGGCGGCGCGTCTGTGTTCCGAACGGCTCCGGGGCCGGGTGAGAACGTCGGCGGCGGGCTGCGTCGAGTTCGCGATCCAGCACGTCCGGTGTCCGCGAGATGCCCCGTGCTTGGAAGCTGCGCACCTGCTCGACCGTCAACGCCTCCCCAGGTCGTCCGCCTGCGTCGAGCCGGTGGAGGTTCGGGCGGATCAGCGCCTCGATCCCTGTGTGGTCTTCCACGATCGCGAGGGTGCGGGCGTGGGCGAACACGTCGCCGGGAATCTGCGACCAATCGATGACCCATCCGGCGTCGCGGGCGAGCTGGTTGAACAGGATGTGCTGGCTGCGGGTGTTCATGTCGCGGAACGGATGGATCGCCGTCGTCTCACCCCACACCCATGCCAGCCCATCGGAGAACGCATCCGCGTCCAGGCCGCGGAGGTGGTTACGGGCGGCGAGTTCACCGAAGACACGCTCGGCCTCGGGCACGATGAACGGCGGACGGCAATGCGCAATGCCCGTACCGCCGGGGTGCGTGTCGGTGTCGCGGATGTCGCCGCCCCAGACATACAGGTCGCCCGTCAGATGCCGGTGGATGGCCTGCAAGTGTGGGAGGTCGAATCGGCCAGTGATCGGGTGCTCGGTGAGTTCGACCATGCGCTGATGGATCGCGGCCGTCTCTACGGCTTTCCAGCGGTCGTAGTCGGTGATGCCGAGCTTGTTGATCAGAACCAGGCTGTTCGGGTAGCTGTAGCGGTCGGGCACTGGTGCTCCTGCCCGGACGGGTTACTTCTCGGGGAAGCGGTCAAGCGCCGCCGCGATCGCCTCGCGCACTGCTTCATCCGCGGACAGTTCCCCGCGCACTTGACGGCGGGCGATCTCCCGATCCGCGTCAGAGACGACGGCACCGGCAGTGACCTGCCCGGCCTCGACCTCAGCGAGCACGCGCCGGACATGGGCTTCGGATACCGGGGTCTTGAGAGCCATGCGGGGTGCCTCCTTGTGGTTGGCGGGTTCAGGTCAGTTTACGTCGCTCCGCCGACATTCACCGGGAAGCCGGACGCAGGGGTGCCGATTCGGCACCGCCAGTGGGAGTGTCAGGACTCACCGGTATCGGTCACGGCATCTGCGAAGAGGGCGAGGAACTTCTCGCGGGGGATCACGATGCGACGCCCGAGCTT
>JAATGR010000067.1 GCA_015654575.1 Actinomycetales bacterium | reverse complement strand
TCGACGTGGACGAAGGTGCGGCCCTTGCGGTAGACGGCGAGGTTACCCGTGTGGCGGTTCGCCCAGCGGTTGCCGATGCCCAGGACGAAGTCGGACTCCAGGAAAGTCGCGTTGGCGTACTGCTGCGAGGTCTGGATGCCTGCCATGCCGTTCGCGAGCGGATGATCGTCAGGGATGGTGCCCCAGCCAATCAGCGTCGAGATCACGGGCACGCCCAGCAGCTCTGCCAGCTCGATGAACTCGGCGCTCGCGTCCGCGTTGATCACGCCGCCGCCGGCGATCAGCAGCGGCTTGTCCGCCGCCCTGAACATGTCGAGGACCTTGACGGCCTGCGCGCGGGTCATCGCGGGGGCGACGACAGGCAGCGGCTCGTAGGTGTCGATGTCGAAGTCGATCTCGGTGACCTGGACGTCGAAGGGCAGGTCGATCAGCACCGGCCCGCGTCTGCCCGTCCGCATCAACTGGAACGCCTTGGCCAGCGTCCCGGGCACCTGGGCGGCCTCCCGCACGGTCACGGCCATCTTCGTGACCGGCCCGGCGATCTTGGTGATGTCGAGAGCCTGGAAGTCCTCCTTGTCGATGACCGCCACCGGCGCCTGGCCGGTGAAGCAGAGGATCGGGATGGAGTCCGCGGAGGCCGAGTAGAGGCCGGTGATCATGTCGGTGCCCGCCGGCCCCGAGGTGCCGATGCACACACCGATGTTGCCGGGCACCGCTCGGGTGTACCCCTCCGCCATGTGGGAGGCGGCCTCAACGTGCCGGGCAAGGATGTGATCGACGCCCCCATGGGCGCGGAGCGCGGAGTACAGCGGATTGATCGCCGCACCGGGCACGCCGAACGCCTGGGTGATCCCCTCCTTCGCCAGAATCAGGACGATCGCGTCCACCGCGCGCATTCGAGACATGTTTGGTCTTCTTTCCTCTTTCGAAACTGTCCTAGCCGGAGAAACGCCCCGACAACCGCTCCACGCCCCGCAGCAGCGCGGAGTGGTCGAGGCCACCGTCACCCTGTGCGCGCAGCGCGGCAATCAGTTGGGCGACCATCGCGCCCAGGGGAATGACCACACCGGCCTCGCGGGCGGCGGCGGTGACGATCCCCATGTCCTTGTGATGCAGGTCGATCCGGAAGCCGGGCGTGAACTCCCGCTTGAGCATGGATTCGCCCTTGATGTCCAGGATCCTGCTGCCGGCCAGTCCTCCGCCCAGCACTCGCAGCGCAGCCTCGGTATCGACGTCGTAAGCCTCGAGGAACACGATCGCCTCGGCGAGAAGCTCGTAGGTGCCGCCGACGATCAGCTGGTTCGCTGCCTTCACGGTCTGGCCGGAGCCTGAGGGGCCCAGGTACACCACCGTCTTGCCCATGCGCTCCAGGACGGGCAGGGCTTCGTCGAAGTCCGCCTTCTCCCCGCCCACCATGATCGAGAGGGTTCCCTCGACCGCGCCCTTCTCGCCGCCCGAAACGGGCGCGTCCAGGGCGCGGACGCCCTTCTCGCGGCAGGCCTTCGCCACCTGAGCCGCCACATCCGGCCGGATGGAGCTCATGTCGATGTACAGCAGTCCGTCCCGCGCGTTGTCGAGCAGGCCGCCCTCGGAGAGCACGACCTCCTGGACCTGGGGTGAGTCCGGCACCATCGTGATGAAGATGTCGGCACCGGCAACCGCCTCGGCCACCGACGACGCGCTCTTGCCCCCGGCCTCGACCAGGCGAGCCACCGCGGCCTCGTTCCGGTCGTAGCCGGTGACGGTGTGGCCCGCCTCCAGCAGATGCTTCATCATGGGCAGGCCCATGATGCCGAGCCCCACGATTCCGATGTGTGTCATGCCGCGTCCTCCTGTCTCGCCGGCAACATTCAGCAAGCCAATGGAGGGCGGGGAGGCCGGCGACGCCCCTCCCCGCCCCAGTTCTCAGAGAGCGCGGAACTCGATGTCCTGCGCACCCTCCCACAGGAACTTCTGCCCGAGAGCGGCGAGGTTCTCGTTGCCCTCGACGATCGTGGCGAAGTGGTTGCCGGCCAGCTGGCCAGCCTTGGACGCGAAGTTCACGTAGCCGTAGCCGATCAGCAGTTCGGTCTCGGAGACGCCGCCGGGGTAGATGACGACCTCACCGGGGAGCGGGTAGCAGGTGCCGTTCTCGGGGCCGATGCCCAGGTCGAGGTCCCCGAAGGGGATCCAGCCGGCCTGCCCGGACCACCGCACGTGGATGATCTTGGACTTCAGGCCCAACAGATTCTTCTTGAAGCTCGCTACCGTCGTCGGTGCCATGTCCTCGTGGTAGACGGCCCTGAACGTGAAGCCGCCGGCGATGATTTCGAAGTCAGCCATTTGTCGAATCTCTCCTGGTTGGTTGGGTGTTGTGGGGTCAGTTGCCGAGGATCGCGGCCAGCAGCGCCATCCGGATGGACACCGAGTGCAGGATCGACTCGAAGGCGAGCTGGTGCGGAGTGTCGTCGATCGCCGGGTCCATCTCACCCGCGCGCCGCGGGAGGGTGTGGGTGACGTAGAGCATGTGGCCCTTGTCGCGGGCGGCGTCCATCGTCTCGTGCTCGACGAAGTAGTCGTCCATGCTCTTCTTGAAGGTCTCGGCGTTCTCGCCGGCCACGGCCGAGCAGCCGGGCAGGTAGACCTCGTCCTGGTTGGCGATGAGTTCGTTGAAGCTCCGCCGGTTGAAGTCGAACTTCTCCTCGATCTTCGCGTCCGGGTAGTTCTTCCGGATGTTCTCGATGACCTCGGACGGCACGCGGCGGGCTTGCGGGGACGCGATCGTCACCTCGGCGCCGAGGCGGGCGAGTCCCTGGGCCATCGAGTGACCGGTCCGGGCCTCGATCATGTCGGTCGAGGCGACCACGACCTTCAGGCCGTCGATGTGGCCGAACTTGCGGTACAGCGTGTACAGGTCGAGGAGCGCCTGGGTCGGGTGCTCCCAGTGTCCCCAGCCGCCGTTGATGATGGGTGTGTCACCGGCGTACTTCACCGCCTCGCGGGCCTCGACGTCGTCCGGGTGGCGGAGCACGAGGACATTCGAGTACTGCGCGACGCAGCGCATCATGTCGTTGAGGGACTCCTCCTTGGCGATCGAGGAGGTCGTCTTCGGGCTGTTCTCGACGATGACCTCGCCGCCGATCCGCTTCATCGCGGTCTCGAAGC